>NZ_JBBCIR010000022.1:0-74829 GCF_037189885.1 Paludisphaera sp. | reverse complement strand
GCGTGGGGTGGGTTTACACCGGTTGTGCGGCCCGACCCGGCCGGCGGGTTCGCGGGTTCCCCTCGCTGATGAAGCGAGGGGTGGGTTGAAACGACCGCTTCCCCGACAGCCGCCGCGTCCGAATCCGCGTTCCCCTCGCTGATGAAGCGAGGGGTGGGTTGAAACCACGCCGGGACGCAATCCCGGAAGCCTTCCGCGCGTTCCCCTCGCTGATGAAGCGAGGGGTGGGTTGAAACCTCTGGACGTGGACCGGCACGTGGACCATGTGGTCGTTCCCCTCGCTGATGAAGCGAGGGGTGGGTTGAAACTTCACGAGTTCCCACCTCGCCCGCGTCCGGACGAGTTCCCCTCGCTGATGAAGCGAGGGGTGGGTTGAAACGCGTCGGCCATGTCCCGCTCCTCGTCGGTCAGCCGTTCCCCTCGCTGATGAAGCGAGGGGTGGGTTGAAACCGCGTCGCGGGCGTCCCATGGGCCCGGCCGGAGGGTTCCCCTCGCTGATGAAGCGGGGGGTGGGTTGAAACCCGCTGGGGCGGCTGCTGGGGGGCTGCCTACCCGGCGTTCCCCTCGCTGATGAAGCGGGGGGTGGGTTGAAACGAGGTCGCCGGCCCGGCGAAGGTCGAGTATTCGGGTTCCCCTCGCTGATGAAGCGGGGGGTGGGTTGAAACATCGAGTCCGACAACCCGAACACCCCCCTGCTCCGTTCCCCTCGCTGATGAAGCGGGGGATGGGTTGAAACGCGGGCATCCTGGTGGACAGCCCGCCGGCGGTCGTTCCTCTCGCTGATGAAGCGGGGGGTGGGTTGGAAACTTAAAAAGCGACTTGGCGTCCTCCGAGTCGTCGAAGAGCGATGCTTGGATCGAACCTCAGCCTAAACAATCGGAGATATCACGTCATAAACCCATGAGGACGGTCGTAGCCGGCTTCCGGGAGTCGGTCGATCTCGACCCGCTCCATGACCCCCCCGCCGTCCCACTGGAGGAACCTTCGTGAGCCACATCGTCATGATCCAGACCGAGGTCCGCGATCCCGAGGCGGTCGCGGCCGCCTGCCGCCGGCTCGGCCTGCCCGAGCCCATCCGCGGGACGGCCGAACTCTACTCCGGCGAGGCGGCCGGGCTACTGATCCGGCTGCCCGGCTGGCGTTACCCGGCGGTCGTCGACGCGGCCGCCGGCCGCATCCTGTACGACAACTACGGCGGGGCCTGGGGGGAGCAAGTCCAGCTCGACCGCTTCTTGCAACGTTACGCGTTGGAGAAGGCCCGCATCGAGGCCCACCGGCGGGGCCACGCCGTCGTCGAGCAGGCCCTCCCCGACGGTTCGGTGAGACTCACCATTCATGTCGGAGGTGCGTCTTGAGCAAGTCCATCGAGATCGTCGTCGACCCCAGGGGCGGTGCGATCGTGCGGACGACGGGCTTCGCCGGATCGGCGTGCCGCGAGGCGAGCCGGTTCGTCGAGCAAGCCCTGGGCCTCAGGACGGCCGAGACGCTCACGGCCGAGTTCCACGAGGGCCTGAAGGCTAATCAGGAGCAGCGGCAGTCGCAGTGAGGTCGGCCGACGGCCCTCTATCCGATCCGATGGCCGGCCCCTGCCCACTCCCGACCTGATCCGACCGCGACCCACGCCGCTGCATATCCCACCGCCCCACCCCGCATCCCCTTCGTCACCCGAGGAGAATTTAATGACGCTCGTTGAGCGCCTCGAGCAGTACGTGCGCGCCTGCTTCACCGGCCTGTGGGTCCAGTCGTCCGAGCACCAGGACGCCCTGGCCGAGATCGCCGCCCTGTGCCGCGCCCGGGGATGGCCGCTGGCCGCCTGGGACGTCAACGGGGGCCTCAGGGCCCTCGGCAGCGAGGCTGGGGCGGCCGCCCCCGTCGACGCCGCCGACCCGCTGGCGGCGATCCGGGCCCTGGACGCCATGGCCGCGCCCGACGGCGCTGCGCTGCTGGTGCTCGTGAACTTCCACCGCTTCCTGGGGAGCCCCGAGGTGGTCCAGGCCCTCGACTCCCGCATCAACCAGGGGAAGCAGGCCCGCACGTTCGTCGTCGTGCTCTCGCCGGTCGTCCAGGTGCCGGTCGAGCTGGACAAGCAGTTCGTCGTCATGGAGCACGAGCTGCCCGGCCGAGGCCAGCTCGAAGCCATCGCCCGCTCGATCGCCAGCGAGCCGGGCGAGCTGCCCGAGGGCGACGAGCTCGACCGGGTCCTAGACGCGGCGGCCGGGCTCACGCGGTTCGAGGCGGAGGGGGCCTGCAGCCTCTCGCTCGTCCGCCACGGCCGCGTCGCCGCCGGGCCGCTCTGGGAGCTGAAGTCGGGCATGCTCAAGAAGTCGGGCCTGCTGACGCTGCACCGCGGCGGCGAGGCCTTCGCCGACCTGGGCGGGCTGGTCGCCCTCAAGGCGTTCTGCTCGCGCGCCATGAGGCCTGGCCGCGAGGCCGGCGTCCGCGCCCGGGGCGTCCTGCTTCTCGGTGTGCCGGGCACGGGCAAGTCCCAGTTCGCCCGGGCCCTGGGCAACGAGACGGGGCGGCCCACGCTCACGCTCGACGTCGGGGCGCTGCTGGGCTCGCTGGTCGGCGAGACGGAACGGAACGTGCGCCAGGCGCTGCGGATCGCCGACGCGATGGCCCCCTGCGTCCTGTTCTGCGACGAGATCGAGAAGGCCCTCGGCGGCGCCGCCTCGGGCTCCCACGGCGACTCGGGCGTCGGCGCCCGGCTGTTCGGCTCGCTGCTGTCGTGGCTGTCCGACCACGAGTCGGACGTCTTCTTCGTGGGCACCTCCAACGACGTATCGAAGCTGCCGCCGGAATTCAGCCGCGCCGAACGCTTCGACGCCGTGTACTTCCTCGACCTGCCCGGCGCGGCCGAGAAGGAGGCGATCTGGACGATGTACCTGGAGCGGTTCGGCCTCGACCCCGACCAGCGCCGCCCCTGCGACGCCGACTGGACGGGGGCCGAAGTCCGGGCCTGCTGCCGGCTGGCGGCCCTGCTCGACGTCCCGCTGATCGAGGCGGCGAGGAACATCGTCCCGGTGGCGGTCACCGCCGGCGAGTCGGTCGAGCGGCTGCGGTCGTGGGCCGCCGGCCGCTGCCTGGCCGCCGACCGGCCCGGCGTCTACTCGCGCGTCGGCTCGCCCGAGGGGCCCCGCCGCCAGGTCCGGCGGGGCGAGCCCTCCGACAACTGACCCGCGTCGCCGGCCCCCCCGGCGGGTCGACGACTTGAGGTGAGAAGACCCTATCACGAGGCGGCGGCCCGCATGGCCGGCCGCCTCGTCCCCTTTCAGGAGGTTCGATGATTACCCTGCTCGACCGCATCGAAGGACCACCGACCGTCGCACCAGTCGTCGACCTCGCCGAGCCTGCCCGTCGGCTGAGGGCGGAGACGGCCGCCGCCCGAGTCGCGTTCACCTGGCTGGGCACCCGCAAGGCCCTCACCGCCCCCCAACGCGACCGCGCAGCCGAGGCGTTCGACGCCGAGGGGGCCTGCCTCTCGGCCGGCAAGCGGCTGCTCGACGTCAAGCACCCGGCGTTCCGCGCCGTCACCGCCGTCCGCGGCCGGATCCGCTCGTACTGGCGCGACGTCTCGCTCCCCTTCCCCGAGCCGGGCGTGCGGCTCATCCGACGGGACGCGGTCGACGAGTTCGCCCGCCGGATCGCCGGCTTCCGCGGGGAGCTGGACGACGCGGTCGCCGACCTGGACCGCCGCTACGGCGAGCTGAAAGGGGCCGCCGCCCGCCGGCTCGGGAGCCTGTACGACCCGGCCGACTATCCCGCCACGCTCGTCGGCCTGTTCGCCGTCGCCTGCGACTTCCCCTCGGTGGAGCCGCCCGACTACCTGATGCGGCTCGCGCCCGACCTCTATGAGCGCGAGCGGGCCCGGATGGAGTCGCGGTTCGAGGAGGCCGTCGCGCTGGCCGAGCGGGCGTTCGCCGAAGAGTTCGCCCGCCTGGTCGAGCACCTGGCCGAGCGGCTCGACGGCGTCGGCGACGACGGCCGACCCAAGGTCTTCCGCGACTCCGCCGTGGACAACCTCTGCGGCTTCTTCGACCGCTTCCGCGCCCTGAACGTCCGCGGCGACGCCCAGCTCGACGAGCTGGTGGATCGGGCGCGACAAGCGGTCCGGGGCGTGGCGGCCCGGGACCTCCGCGAGGGCCCGGACCTGCGGGCCCGCGTAGCCCGCCAGCTGTCCCAGGTCCAGTCGGCGTTGGACGGGATGCTGGTCGAGCGGCCCCGCCGCCGCATCCTCCGGCGGGCGGCCGCGCCGGGGGACGCTTGATGCGGCTCGTCGTCGACCCCCGCGGCGTCGTGCGGGCGGTCTACGCCGAGGACGTCGACCTGGCGGCGCTCGGCCGCCCCGCGATCGCCCGCGCCAGCCACGTCGAGCCCGACGCCGAGGGCCGCTGGACGGCCGACCTATCCCCCTGCGGCGGCCCCACGCTCGGGCCCTTCGCCCGCCGGGGCGAGGCCCTGGAGGCCGAGGTCGCCTGGCTGGAGGCCAACCGGCTCGCGTCCCCCGGATGAACACGTCCCGCGCGACGACCCACTTCCGACGACGACCCACGCGACCTCGATGCCGCCGGGCGTGCCGGAGGGCCCGGGGTCGCGGCGCGCCCGAGAGGAGCCCCCCGTGACCCAGTCCCAGCTCGACCGCACCGTCTCCCGCCGCACCGGCGAGCCGCTCGCCGTGATCCGCCGCCTCGGCTTCCAGGCCCGCTCCGGGCGGCCCGACGACCTGGAGGCCGAGGACCTCCACCTGGCCGTCGACTGCCCGTTCTGCGGCGGCGGCGTCGCCCTCTCGGCTAGCCCCGGCGGCCCGCCCCCGCTCGCCGGGTGCGGCGGCTGCGACGTCGAGTTCGAGTTCGCCGCCGCCGACGTCTACGCCGCCGGCCCCGGGCCCGGGAGGCGGCCGCACCGCCGCGTCCACGCGGCGTAGCGGGCGGGGCCCTGCGAAGTCCTCACACGTCGCCGCATTCATCCCATCAACGTTCATCGTACCTCGTCCTGCACGGAGCCGACCGCCATGATCGTCCTGACCCGTCGCGAGGCGCGCCGCCTGCGTGCCGTCCTCCGCCGCCGCCCCCTGGGCCTCACCCGCAACGGCCCGGCGCCCCCGCTCGTCCTCGACCCCGGCCCGGCCTCCGGGCTGCGTGTCCGGCTGCACCTCGACCACCTGGCCGTCGAATGCCTCCTGGAGGGCGACGGCCGGGCCGACGGATCGATCATGATCCCGCTGGAGGCTTTGGCCGACTTCGAGGGCCGCGACGACTCCCCCGTGCACCTGGAGTCCGCCGTCCCCGGCCGCGGGACCGCGCGTTGGGACGACCGGGGCGTCCCGCAGTCCCGCGAATACGCCGTCCCGGACGTCGGGCCTTCGGCCTTCCCGGAGATGCCCGCCGACCTCGCAGAGCGTCCCCCCGGCCTCCTGGACGCCCTGGCCGAGGCGGCCGCGACGGCCGGCGAGCGGTCGGCCCGCCACGCCCTCGACTGCATCCTGCTGCGGGGTTCGACCTCGGAGGTGATCGCCACCGACGGTCGGCAGGTCCTGGTCCAGGGTGGCTTCGGCCTGCCCTGGGGCGACGACCTCCTCGTGCGCGCCATCCCACTCTTCGCGTCCAAGCCCCTGCCGCGCGATGCCCCCGTCTCGATCGGCCGGACGAACTCCCACGTCGTGCTGCGGGCCGGCACCTGGACGCTGCACCTGTCCATCCAGGCCGAAGCCCGCTTCCCGCGAGTCGAGCACGCCGTGCCGGACGCGTCCTCGGCCTCGACCCGGCTGACGATCGACCCGGCCGACGCCGCGTTCCTCGCCGGGGCGATCGACCGCCTCCCCGGCGGCGGCGACACGCACGCGCCCGCGACGCTCGACTGCAACGGCCGCGTCGCCGTGCGCGCCCGCGCGTCCGGCGGGGGGCCGCCGACCGAGCTGGTCCTGGCCCGCTCGCGCTATTCGGGCGAGGCGGTCCGGCTGCACACGAACCGCGAGTACCTGGCGCGGGCCCTGCGCCTCGGCTTCGGCGAGGTCCGCCTCTTCGGGCCGGACGCCCCCGCCCTCTGCCGCGACGGCATCCGGTCGTTCGCCTGGCGGCCGTTGTCCAAGGAGTCGGCGATCGCTCCGTCCGACGACGCCGTGGTCGTCGAGCCTGCTCGCGCCGGCCCGGCCGTCGGGACGATCGCGATGGTGAGTCCCTCGCCCTCCGGCTGCAAACCCGCCCCGAAACCCTCGCCGGAGCCCGCCCCGGAAGGCCCGGCCGGCGGCGTCGCGTCCGCGCTCGAAGAGGCTGAGGCTCTCCACCGAGCCCTGGCCGACGCCCGGTCGCGGACCGGCCGCCTGGTCGCGGCGTTGCGTCGCGACCGGAGACGGTCCAGGCTCGTCGCCTCGACCCTACGCTCCATCCAGGAGCTGCGGCTCCAGGAAGTCGCCGGCGGATAGCCCCTGCTCGCCTGCTAGATCCATCCAACGACCTCGATCCATCACCCGGAGGACCTCGAAGCTTATGGAGCTGACGATCGGATACAGCAAGAAGATCGGCCTGCCGGACTGCGGGTCGCTCGGCGCGACCTGCGGCCTGGAGGTCGAGCTGCCCGACCCCGGCCCGCACGCCGCGGTCGGGGTGTTCGAGCGGAGGGCCCGCGGCGCCTTCGTCGCATGCGACCGCGCGGTGCAGGACGAGCTGGACCGACGCCGGACGGACGGCACCCGAGACGGCGGACCCGCTCGTCCCGACGACCGCCGCGGGCTACGCAGTCGGCCCGCCACCGACTCGCAGCTCCGCGCCCTCCGAGCCGCCTGCGGCCCGAGGGGCGTCGACCTCGCGGGCGTCGTCGCCGAGCGGTTCGGCGTCGACGACCCCGAGGCGCTCTCCGTAGTCGAGCTGCGGACGCCGTCCTGCGCACCGCCGAGAAAACCCCAGCCGGGAGGCGGCCGCCCTTGAACGCCCGCCAAAAGCTGAACATCGCCCACGCGAACGGCTGCCTGCTCGTCGCCGCCCTGGTCGGTGCCGCGACGGGCAGCTGGGTCGTCTTCCTGCTGGCCGCCGCGGTACTCGCGGCGGCCGGCGTCGCCAACGGCGACATCCGCCACCGGCCCCGGGGCCGGTGATCGAAGAGATCGTCTCTTTTTAGCCGTCGATGTGCGACGGCTCCGCCAGGTCGCGCGGAGATGATGACGTCCCCCCCGGCGGCCGAGCATCGACATGCGGCTCTTTCGACGGCGACGAGATGGTCTGGCGATCTCCAACGCCCACCACGGCCTGGGCGACCGTCGTCATCCCGACGAGCCGTTCGGCGTGGGCCCTCGGTACGTCGAGGCGGCGGTCGGCGTCGCCATGTTCGGGGGGTGCCTTCGGCCTGCACGGCGACAACTCGGATCGCCGCGACCTTGAACATCCCCGAGAGGTCCAAGGCGTCCCCGCCGCGGCGTCGGGCGGACCGTCCCCTCGATCAATTCGACCGCCCCGGCGGCCGTCGCAGCGTCAACCGTGAGCAAGATCGACGTCGACTCGACCGCCCTCAAGGCGGAAGGTTTCGACGCGACGGCGTCGGGCAACCTGGTCGCCGTATGGAGCGGTCGGTCGGCGATCGATCACGCCGCGATCCAGTCCAATCCCGCGAGTCGATCGGGACGGACCGAGAGTCTGGCCGCTGTGAGGCACCGCATGCCGTCCACTTGTCGGCGACCGGTTTCAGGCTGCGCTCACGAACGGTTCTGCCTGGTTGCATGAGGCGAAAGAATCGCGCAAAGGCCCGTCGCGACGCCGGCGTCCGGGCTGACCGATCGCCGGCTTCGTCCGCCCGGTGAATCGCGAGCCTTGAATGAAGTCGACGCGTGCCGAGAACGGCAAGGCCCCGGTCCGCGACCCGAACCAGTAGCCTTGGCGATGGCGCAGACCACCGACCAAGGCCATCACGAAGCCAGGAGAAATGCAGCACGGCGTGATTCAGCGGCCTGCCTTGCTCGCCCCGTCAAGCCTCGCTGATTGCGATCCGGGAGTACACGGCTCATCCTCCCACAGGCTCAACTCCGGCTTTCCGGCTGGTCGCACACTTCATTCTCCAGGTCGTCCTCCACCTCTCGGGCACGGAACTAAGCCTCTATCTCAGGGTCACTCATGACGTCGAAGTTGCTTGGCAGCTCGGCTACATCTCCGCCCCTGGTGATGAAGACCTTGTGATCGAGCAGGCGGGACGGGACGTGGAACGTCCTGTACCCGTCGATTTCCTCGACGTAGCGTCCCGAGTCGTACGAGTCAAGATCGTCGGGCGTAAGGTCCACATCGACATTTAGGAAGGTCGAGCCAGGAGCCTTCTGGTCCTGCGCGTCAATCGCCGCGGTCGCCAGCCAGACGCCGGTCCGCCCCTTGAAAGTCTTACCTGATATCGACTTGTGCAGTTTTGAGCCCGCCTCGATCGGTACAATGAGAGGTTGAACGGCCTTCTCGACCACACCGGCGGAGGACGGGCTCATGGCCATCCTACCCGAGGCGCCGCGCGGATTCTGGGACGACTTCGCCCCGATCTTCACCCGGCCCACGTGTCGTCGATTCCTCCCCCTGATCGGGGCAGCCATCCTCACCGTCGGGCGTCGGACGGTCGCCAACTTGCTGAGGACGGCCGGCCCGCTGGCCGTCGGGTCCGCGTCGAGCTATACCCGCGTCTTCTCGCGGGCCCGATGGTCGCCGTTGCGGCTGGCCGAGCCCCTGACCCGGCGCGTCGTCGCCCTGCTGCCGCCCGGTGCCGAGGTCGTCCTGGTCGCCGACGACACCGTCTTCTCGCATCCGGGCCGGCGGGTCTTCGGCAAGGCCCGGCATCGCGACCCGGTCCGCTCGTCGCACGCCTTCACGGCCTGGCGGTACGGCCACAAGTGGGTCGTGCTCGCGGTGCTCGTCCGCCTCCCGTACGCCGCGCGGCCCTGGGCCTTGCCGGTGCTCGTCGCCCTGTATCGCGACCCGGCCGACGACCGCCGCGAACGGCGGCGGCATCGCACGCCGGCGCAGCAGGCGATCCGGCTCGTTCGCCTGATGCTCCACTGGTTCCCCCGCCGCCGGTTCGTCTTCGTCGGCGATTCGGCCTACGGGGCGCACGAGCTGGCCCGGTTCGCGGACCGCAACCGCGAGCGCCTGACGCTCGTGAGCAAGCTACACCCCGAGGCCAACCTCTTCGAGCCGCCGCCGCCCTACGACGGCCTGGGACGCCCGCGAGTCAAAGGGGAGAGGCTGCCGAAGCCTCGTCAGGCCGTCGAGGCGACGCCCCGACGACGGCGGACGACGGTCGCCTGGTACGGCGGCGGGACGCGTCGCGTCGAGACGGCCACGGGAGCCGGCCGCTGGTATAAGGGGGGCGATGGGCTGGTCCCGATCCGCTGGGCCTTCGTCCACGACCGCGACGGCACCCACCGCGACGAGTACTTCTACGCGACCGACGCCTCGTTCGACGTGCGGCGGATCGTCGAGGCCTACAGGGGCCGCTGGAGCATCGAGACCACGTTCCAGGAGGCCCGCTCCGAGCTCCACGTCCAGACGACGCGGGGGTGGAGCGAGCCGACCGTCCTGCGGGCCGTCCCGCGCCTGTTCGGCCTGTATTCGGTCGTGGCGATGCTCTATGCATGGCTGCCGAAGCGACGCCGGGCCGGAGGCGTGTCCTGGCCGGGCAAGTCGGTCGTTACGTTCTCGGACGCCCTGCGGCCGTCCGCCGCTGGATCTCGGCCGAGGGGGTTTTCGCACACGTCCCCGACGGCCCGTCCCTCCAGAAACTTCCGCCTCCGATCCGCGAGATCCTCTACGCAGCCCTCGCACCGGCGGCATAGAGGCCGCGGAAACTGCACAAGTCGAGCTGAGTGACTGTCCCATAAGTGGCATTACGCCGCTTGCGGCCGTGGATAGCGGAACTCGGGGTCGGTATTCGCGGGGCGGCGGCGATGCAGCATGAGTTGGATCATCGCCAGCTTCACGAACGACTCGGACGACAATACGGTCTTCTCGCGGTCCTTGCTCAGGCGGCGGCAGCGGCCCAACCAGGCGAACGTCCGCTCGACCGTCCAGCGGATCGGCAGGAGGACCCAGCCGCGGGCGTCGTCGGGGCGGCGGATGATCTCCAACTCCCAAACCGCATGCTCCTCCACCAACTAGTATATATTCATGTTGTAAGATATCTAGTGGTCCGCCACTATGGAAGTGCGGGGTAAAGTCGGCGGAGCCTGATCCGAGCGTCGGCCGTGGTGAACTGCCACCTCACCCCGACGCCCCGCTCGTTCCTCTCCTCCTCCCACGCCGCCACCTCACGTTCCAACTCCTCTCTCGTCTCGATCCGCCGATCCAGGCACTGCCGGGCCAGAACCGAGAGCTCGATCTCCGCCACGTTCAGCCAGCTGCCGTGCTTCGGCGTGTGGTGGACTTCCAGCCGCTCGGCGATCCGCCGGGCCCGCTCGGGCGGGAACGCCTCGTACAGCGACGCCAGCTTGTGGGTGTTCAGGTTGTCCATCACCAACACGATCCGCTCGGCGTCGGGATGGATCTCCTCAGCCAGCCACCGCAGGACTTCGGCGAAGTCCACGGCCGTCCGCCGCTCGGTCACCTTGACGCCCCGCCAGCCCAACAGCGGCTCGCTGACCATGAACAGGTTGGCCGTGCCGTGGCGGACGTACTCGTAGTCGTACCGCCCCGGCCGCCCCGGATCGGCTCAATCACCTCGCCGACGAGCTGCTTGCTCGCCTCGTCGAGGCAGACCAGCGGCCGCTCCCCGTCGTAGGGGCGGTGGTAGACGTCGAGCACGTCCTCCATCGCCGCCACGAACTCGCCGTTCGCCTGCGGCGGGATGCACCACTGCTCCCGCAGGTGCGGCTTCAGTTCGCTTTTTTCAAAGAGCGTCGCACCGTCTCGTCGGAGATCGAGGGGACGACCTCCAGCTCGACCAGCTTGTCGGCCAGCAGCCTCATGGTCCACGCCTTGCGGCCGCCCGGGGGCGAGGAGCACGCCAGGGCGATGAGCCTCGCCTCGGCCGCCCCATCCAGGACCGGCTCCCGGCTGGGACGGGCCTGCGGCTTGCGGACCAGGGCGGCGTCCAGCCCCTGCTCGACGAACCGTCGGCGGATCCGCCCGACGGTGTCGGTGCTGACGTCGAACGCCTCAGCGATCCGGTCGTCGGTCCAGGCCGGTCCGCCGGGGGCGGCGTCGGCCTTGAGCAGGATACGGGCGTGGGTCAGCTTCCGGGCGGCGGCCTTGCCGGCGGAGGTGAGATGGTGCAGGCCCTGGCGTTCCTCGTAGGTGAGGGTGACCCGGTACTTCTTCATGGCGGCCTCCTGAAGGGGTTGCCGCCTCAGCAGAACCGATCCGACGCTAGTCCGCAACTCAAGCGTGGCAGGCCACTAGAGCGGTTTCCTGTTGATTGTGTCGGTTGACGCGATTATCTCTGATGGGCTATGGAGGGCCCCGGGATGAAAGCCTACTCGACCGACCTCCGCGAGCGGGTCCTCGCGGCGTGCGACGCCGGCGACGCGACCCGCGAGCAGGTCGCCGCCCGCTTCTCCGTCAGCGTGACCTGGATCCGCAAGCTGGTGCGCCAGCGCCGCGAGACCGGCTCGATCGCCCCCAAGCCGCGCGGCGGCGGCCGGGCCGGGGCGTTCGACGCCGAGGCCGACCGGCGGCTCCGCGAGGCGGTGCGGGCCGACGACGACGCCACCCTGCGCGAACTCGCCGAGGCCGCCGGGGTCGCCTGCTGCCAGTCGGCCGTGCACCGGGCGCTGAAGCGGCTGGGGATCACTCGCAAAAAAAGTCGCGGCGGGCGGCCGAGCAGGACCGCCCCGAGCTGAAGGCCGAGCGGGCCGCCTGGCGCGAGGAGTTCGCGGGCGTCGACCCGTCCCGGCTGGTCTTCGTCGACGAGGCCGGCGCGAGCACGGCGATGGACCGGACGCACGGCCGCTCGCCCAGCGGCGTGCGGGTCGACGGGCCGGTCCCGCACGGCCACTGGAAGGTCGTCACGCTCACGGCGGCCGTCCGCCTGGGGGGCGTCGGGGCGTGCCTGGCGTTCGACGGCGCGACCGACTCGGCCGCGTTCGAGACCTACGTCGAGAGGTGCCTGGCGCCGACGCTGAGGCCCGGGGATGTGGTCGTGATGGACAACCTGGCCTGCCACAAGACCGCCGAGGCCGCCCGGCTCATCGAGGCGGCCGGGGCCGAGTTGCGGTTCCTGCCGCCGTACAGCCCTTGTCCTTACCCACTTTTCTGGACTGGGTGGCGGGGTTCCAATGAGGTCTTCTCCACCGCCAGCCCGGTGGGTCCTCGCGCCCTAATCCTCGTGGCCGGGCGGGACCTCCGGATCGGTCGCGGTGTCACCGGATCGGCATGGCCATGGACCCGTTCCAGGGCGACGCCCACGCCTGGGCCCGCGAGCAGTTCGGCACGGCCGACCTGGGCGACCAACGACGCACCAAGCGGCTGACTCGCGTCGCCGCCCGGATGGCCGCCGACCCCTCCGCCAGCATCCCCGGCCAGATGGAGGGCTGGGCCGAGGCCAAGGCCGCTTATCGCCTCCTGGACGCCGACGGCGTCACCTTCGAGGCGGTCGCCGCCCCGCACTGGCGTCGGACCCGGGCCTGTGGGCCGGGGCTCTTCCTGGTCCTGGGCGACACGACCGAGCTGGACTTCGGCATCCACCGCCGGGTCCCCGACCTGGCCCCCACGGGCAACGGCGGCGGCTATGGCTTCCACCTCCATGCCGCACTGGTCGTCGGGGCCGAGGACGAGCGGGTCATCGGCTTGGCCGGCGAGCGGGTCCACTACCGCAAGCCCGCCCCCGCGGGGGAGAACACGAGCCAGCGGCTCAAACGCGACCGGGAGTCCGACGTCTGGGGAGAGGTCATCGACCAGGTCAGCCCGCCCGCCGCGGTGACGCGGTGGGTCCATGTGCTGGACCGCGGCGCCGACAACTTCGACGTGTACTGCCACTGCCGGCGGCAGCGATCCGAGTGGGTCGTGCGGGCCAGCATGTTGCACCGCAAGGTGGCTGACCCCGGGGGAGACGTCACGACCGTCCGAGACCTCGGCGCGTCCTCGCAGGAGGCGGGCGGATTTACCCTGCGACTGCGGGCCCGGCCGAAGCAGCCGGCACGGCGTGCGCGGCTGATGGTCCGCTTCACCGCGATGACCATGCCCGTTCCCTGGAACAAGAGCCGCTACACCCGGCAGGTCGCCGCGACGCCGGTGCCGATGTGGCTGGTGGTGGCCGCCGAGGTCGACTGCCCCCGGGGCGTCAAGCCGATCGAGTGGGTGCTCTACACGTCGCTGCCGGTGCCGAGCCTCGAGGAGGCGATGCGCGTGATCTCCTTCTACGAGAAGCGTTGGCTGGTCGAGGAGTATTTCAAGGCGTTGAAATCCGGCTGCCGGGTAGCCGAACGTCAGCTGAAGACGAAGGGTCGCCTGGAGGCCCTGGTGGGCCTGCTGTCGGTCGTGGCGGTCCGCTTGCTCCAACTCAAGGCCCACGCGCGGACCGACCCGGACAGGCCAGCCGCCGAGGTTGTGCCCCCGCGATACGTGAACTTGTTGAGGTTCGCCCGTGGGTTCAGCCCAGCGACGACGCTGACGGTGGGCCGCTTCTTCCGGGAACTGGCCAAGCTCGGGGGCTTCCTGGGGAGGAAGCACGACGGCGAGCCGGGATGGATCACGATCTGGTGTGGCTGGGACAAGCTCCAGCTGATGATGAGAGGAGCTGAGGCGGCGGCCGACCTCGGACCCGAACCGTTGAATAGTGGGTGAGGACAAGCCGTACAGCCCCGACCTGAACCCGATCGAGCGGATGTTCTCCAAGCTCAAGGCGTGGCTGCGATCGGCGAAGGCCCGCACGATCGACGGGCTGATCGATGCGATGGGGGACGCCCTACGGGCGGTCCGCCCGGCCGACGTCCTGGGCTGGTTCCGCCATGGCGGATACCCGCCCCGCCGATCAAGCGACACACCCGATGGGAAACCGCTCTAGTCAGCCTACATCCGGATGGCCCTGCCCATCGGCTAGCCGTCCAGCCGGGCGAAGAAGGTCAAGGCCGCCCGGCCTTCGTCGACCGAGGCGGCCGTCATGAGCACGGCGAGCAGCAACCCCATGGAGTCCACGACGACTTGGCGTTTCCGCCCGTCCACGTTCTTGGCGTTGTCGCGGCCCCTCGCCTCGCCCCCGGAGGTCGCGTCGACGGATTGACCGTCAACGCTGGCGGAGGTCCTGGGCTGATGGGGCTTCTCCCCGGTTCGGACCTTGCGGCTGAGGGAGTCGTGGATGCGGTCGGGCGTCCCGTTCGACCGACGCTCGTCGAAGTACCGCCAGACGGTGCTCCGGGGCGGGAAGCCTTCCGGCAGGTACCGCCACTGGCAGCCGGTCCGGAGCATGTAGAGGATCGCGTCGATGACCTCGGGGACGTCGGTCTTGCGGGGCCGGCCGCCGGGGTAGACGGGGATGAATGGCTCGATCAGGACCCATTGTTCGTCGGTGACGTCGCTGGGGTAGCGGTGCGTTCTCATCCCCCTACTACGTAGCCCGCCACCCGTTCGGGCCGCTTATGGGACAGTCACTACTGACTCCAACGTAGCCAAAGGAACACTCGGGCGTCTGCCGTCGTATTAAGGGCATGAGACCCGTCGGAACCGCCCAGGAGTTGGAACGTCGCCGTCGCCGCGCCGTCGAGCTGATGCGGCGGGGGGAATCGCCCTCCGTCGTCGCCCGCATCCTGGGCGTCGGCCGGACTTCGCTGTACCGCTGGCTCGCCTTGGCCGAGAAGTCTCCCGAGGGCCTGGCCGCCAGGCCCCATCCCGGCCCTCGGGCTCGGCTGGCCGACGAGCAGGTCGGGGAGTTGGAACGTCTGCTGCTGGAGGGAGCGCGGGCCCACGGCTGGCCCAACGACCTGTGGAGCGCCGGCCGTGTCGCCGAACTCGTCCGCCGCCGCTTCGGCGTCGAGTACCACGTCGAGCACGTCCGCAAGATCCTCCGACGGCGGCTGCGTTGGAGCAGCCAGCGGCCGCAGAAGAAGGCGCGGCAACGCGACCAAGAGCGGATCGACCACTGAAGGGCCGAGGAGCTGCCTCGACGAATCGGGCTTCCAGCTGACGCCGGTGGTCCGCCGCACCTACGCCCCGCGAGGCCGCACGCCGATCGTCGAGGCGTGGCATCGCAGGGCCCGGATCTCGGCGATCAGCGCCGTGACCGTCAGCCCGAGGCGTCGCAAGCCGAACCTCTACTTCCGCCTCCTGCCCGACGACGCCAACGCCCGGGGCGAGGACTCCGTCGCCTTCCTGAAGGGCTTGAAGGCCCGCCTCGGCGGGCCGATGACGATCCTCTGGGACCGGAGCCGTATCCACGGCCGGTCGAGCCTCGTGAAGGCCTACCTGGCGAAGCGTCCGGAGATCGTCGCCGAGGACTTCCCCGGCTACGCCCCGGAGGCCAACCCGGACGAGGGGGTGTGGGGGTGGACCAAGTACCATCGCCTGACGAACTACGCCCCGGAGGATACGGCCGAGCTGCGATTCCGGCTCTGGCGAGAGCTGTCGGCCCTGCGCCGGCGGCCGGACCTCCTGGCCTCGTTCATCCGCCACGCCGAGATCCCGCTCCGCTTGTAGGCGTCGTCACTTTGACCAGGCTGGAGTCAGTAAGTCGAACTGGGCGCCAATCCGTCGTTCCCGGCCGGCACGTAGTCGTCGACATAGCCGCCCGAGGCGGTGAATTGAGGGCTGCGGCTGTCTCCGGCATTCAACACGTACATCAGCCCGTCGGGGGTGGACGCGGCCCACGCCCTCGCGCTGCAACACGGGATGACCGTCACCCACCCGCCGACGGACGAGCCGTGGGGGGGCCGCAAGTTCCACCACCAGCACCCCGACAATCACACGTACCGCGTCGGCGCGGGGATCTACGAGTAACCCGGACCGGGACGAGCCATGCTGCCACCCCTCATCGCCGAAGCGTTCCGAATCCGATGTTGGGTGGGTGAGGCCTTAACCACGAACCCTTCCAACGTGCGGGGTTTATTTCTTGACCGCCTTGATGAGCCACAGGGTCTTGTCGACCTGGTCGGCTGCGTTTCCGACGACCAACTTGACCCCCTCGTGTTCGACCGTTACCTCAGTGGCGAGCTTCACAGCGCCCAGTGCCCTCTCGACTAGGTCCTTGCCGGTCGCGACCGTGACGAGGCCGCTCCCGGCCTTCAGCGCGAACTTCAACGCCTTCGCCTCGTCGGCGGTTATGACCTTGTCTATTTCCAGAACGGCGACCAGTCGCACGGCCACCTCGACACCGAGGCCCAGAACGTTCCCGGTCGTCGACCCGACGCACACCCCGCACGCGAATTGACCCGTCGGCACGACGCAGACCCAGCACGCAACCGTCGTCTTCCCGAGGGCGGCGACGTTCGCCGGCAACCACTCCTTCAGCGCGGCGAGGGCCGCCGCCTTCAAGCGGGCTTCCGTGATGCTGCCGGCGAAGCGCTGCGCGAGGTCCGTGGGAACGGCGGAAGGGTCCTTGCCGGCGTCGCTGCCGACGCTCAAGGTGAGTTTCTTCGGGTCTCCCGGCGCCGCCAGGACCGCCGCCGCCGCCCACTTCCCGTTCCCGCCGACCCGGACCACGTAGAGCCCGGGCTCTCGGATCTGCCCCAGATCCACCTTCGTGGCACCGACCAGCTTGACCTGCTGGGACTTCGCGGCGATGTCGTTCTCGACTACGACCTCCCCGCTGCCGGTTATCTCGGCGGTCACCTTCTCGCCGACCTGGTAGGCCCTCTCGGGGATGACGATCTTGACCGCGTCGGCGGTTTGGGTCGGGGACCACAGTGCGGTCGAGCACAGCGCAAAGAGGGCGAACCACACGGTGCGGGCGCAGGCGGTAAGGGTCATCGGCGTCTCTCCGTAACGGGAACGCTTCAGGTTGTGGACGGGAGGTCGGCGGCGCACGGCCAAGCCCGTATTCTATCCAGCAATCCGGCGGTTTGTCCTGGTGCTTGGCGGACGTGACAAAGGGCCGCGGGAGGGTAGCGGCGAGGGCCGCGCCCCGTGAACCGGCCCGCGCTTAGTTGGTTGCGTCCCCCGCCTCGGCGCGGGTAAGGTATCTTGAGCGTACGGCACGGCACCGCCGCACCGCACCCCCTCGGCGGGCAGACAATGATTGACCGGCGTTATCTCGTGCCGGACACCGGCATCCAGACGGTCGAATGGGAGGTAATCTGCGCGCGCAACCCGGTCGCGGAAAGTTGGTGGGACGACTACGCTCAAGCCGGCAGGCGTTGGCACCCGCGGTGCCGAAAGGCTGCTCTAATGCCGAACGGCCAGGCGCTCTCCCTGCCGGTGGAGTTCGAGCTCACCGAGGCTTCGCGTGACCCGCGGAGTGGGCGGTTGCGGTGCTGGGTGAACACGTCCAGCGAGTCGGCGAGGGCGGGGAACCTGTGGTCTGAGGGAACGGTTCTCGACCTCACGCACCTGTTCCGCGTGGAGTTTGTGACGAGACCTGCCGTCCTCCTAATGGGCGAGGCCGAGGTGAGGGCTCTGGCGACCGCCGCACACCACGTTTACGTGGACTTCGGGCACACGATCACGACCTGCTTGTATGGCCGCACTGGGGCGGCCGACCTTTGGCACGGTGAACTATTCCGCCAAAGCGGGCGCGCCGACTGGGGCGACTATTCCTCTCCGCTCATCCCAAGCGGCTTTCTGCTCACGCCGAACCGATGGCGGTACCGATTCGAGCCGGCGGTCGAGGAGTCGGAAGTGAGGCTCGGACCGCCCGCGAGCGTGGCGGATTACGAGCCTTACCCGCTCACGCCGGGGCAGTCCCTCGAGGGGGTAGACCCGCAGAGCCGCTACCACGCCCCGAAACTGGGCCTTGGTGACTTGGGTACGAGAGACGTCACGTTCACCACAAGGGGGCCGTTCGGCAACCTTTCGCTCATCCCCGCAGTGAGGACCGTAGCCGGACACGGCGGCCCCCACGCCCAGCTCGGGCGAACCTGGGCCGCTCTCGCCCTTCGGGGGCTCTTCCGCGCGGTCTACCACGAGCTCTTCTCCCAGCAGACCTCGAGCCCGTCGCCCCCCCCGACGCTGCCGTTCATCAGCCGGGTCGTCCTCACGGTGCCGGCGGCGTTCAACGATTGGGTGAGGAGGGACTTGTACGCCGCCGCTGCGGACGCGATTCGTCTCGCGGCACCCGACCCGTTACGCGAGGTACCGGTCCAGGTCGAGGTACTCGCCGACGAAGCCACGTGCATCGCCTACTGGGCTGCCGAACAGCCGGCAATTCGCGACGAGATTCCCACGAGGAGGCCCTCACGCCCGCCTGAGCCGGTGGTGAAGTCCCCGCCACCCCCGCCCGCACCAGCAAAGCCGACGAGGCGGCGGAACGGCGGGTCCGACGCTCCGCCCCCGGCGAACCCACCCGCCCCGCCGGCGGAACTGGTACCTGTCGGCGGGTTACCGCTGCTCGTGTTCGACTGCGGAGGTTCGACAACTGACGTAAGTCTCACGACCTGGGTCCAGGACCCCAACGTGCCCGGCCGGCAGGCCACTTTCCAGGTCGAGCGGTGGTTCGACGGGTCGGTCGTCTGTGCCGGAAACGAACTCCTCTGGGCCGTGATCGGGTTGACACTGCAGAGGGTTTGGGAGACGCCCGGGGTGCGAATTGACGCCCGGTCCCTGCTCGCCGTGGGCGCACAAGACCAACTGGACATGACGAGCCCGGTTCCCGTCGCGGTGCAGAAATGGGCCCGGCACTGCTACCTCGCGAACGACCGGCTGCGGGGGTGGAGACCGGTGGACGCGTCTGCGCCAGCCGAGTTGCGGCAGGCGGTCGTCCAGGCCGCGCTCGGGTACGGCTACCGGCTCGTGCGGACGAAGGGCGAAACGTATCCCGAGTTTGACTTCAGCACCGTGCTCGGCACCGCCGCCGAGCGCAAATCTGCGGCCGCGACCGCGCTGCGGGACATCTTTCCCCTGATCACGGAGCTCGATTCCGGGATTACCCTGTCTCCGGCGGGGCTCCTCCTGCGGGCGGCCGGGCCCGACAGCAACGGACGTCGCACGTCTCGGCGTTGCGCCGAGACAATTCAATGTCGGCTGACCGCCCCGGACTTCGCTCGGATCCTCGAGACCCCCGCCGTACCGGCTGCCCCCGGGGTGGACGCTCGGTTCGAGGAAATGATGGCCGAACTGTTGGGCCCGCTCCGGCAGGTCACCGTCGCCGTGGCTGCGAGCATACGGAAGCTCGCCGCGGGCCCTTCCAGAGCCGTCAGCCCCGACAACCCACTTCGGATCGTGTTCGCCGGCGGCGGGACCCGCATCACGGGGGTCCGCAACCGTCTGCTCGCTATTTTTCAGGACGCCTCGGGCGGTGCTGACGCTACCGCGCTCACCGCCCTCGGCGCGCTCGGGCCGGACGCGTCCCCGGAACGGCTCCTCACGGCCGCCAAGGAGATGACGGTTCGGGGCTTGGCGCTACTCGACCAGCGGTGGGGCAACACCTCCCTCGACACCGGGCTGGGCGGTGGGCCGGGCGTCGAAATCCGACTCGCGAACGCCGTCTCCGGGCAGCCGAAACAAGGTGACTCGGCCGTCGTGTTCCAAGAGTCGGCCTTTGCCGCGACGCGGGCCGAGGTGTCGGCCTTCAGGCGGCTGTCCGACGGGGAGTTGGAGGAGCGGCTTATGGCCGTCAAATTTGGTCCCGGGCAGGCAGCGGCGTTGCGCGACCTTCTCGAGTTGCTGGACTCTGGTGACGCAGGCCGCTTCTCCAGGCGGCTGCCGCTCCTCTTCCCCCCGCTGGCCGACCGAAGCCTGGAAGAGTTCGACCTCGGAACGTGGCGGCTGCTACTCGGGGCCGCGGCGTTGAACCTCGTGCCGTACGCTTGGCGAGAGGTCGGGGAAGACGCCGATACGCTCGCCCTCTGTGCAGCCCGTGCGACGGACGGCGAACCCGACCTGCTCGGGTTCATGGGGCGGGCCAGGTTGCGGCTCCCGCACCGCTCCAAGAGCGCGGTTCTGGTGGCCGCCCCGCTCCCGACTCTCGTCACAGTGCTGGAAGTGTGTCGAGAGCCGTATCCGCTCTCGCCGGTTCCCGAACGTCCGGCCGAACTCTACCCAGGGTGCGTCCACGTGGCCGGGTGGCCTGAGCGCGGGAGTCCGTCCCAGACCCGAGGGGGTGAGCTGTGGCGATAACCTTTGGCGTCCTGCTCCTGATATCGGGGGTCGCCTGCCTCTTCGCCTTCTGGTCGGTGGCCGCCCGGCGGGACCAGGTGTGGCAGTCGTCCGTCCGCGCTCTCGCGGAGCAGGTGGCCGACGTCTGTTACCCCGCCCCGGCGAACGGCGGGCTGAACACGGCCCTCGTGCGGCTCGTGGTATCGACGGCCCGCGGGCTCGCCACCCCCCTGTCCGGCAGGGTGGTGCCGTCGGTGCTCCCGTCGTACCAAGGGTTGGACCTTCGCCCGCAACACGCCGCGACCGGCCGAAGCGACCGATCTCTCGCAGGGGAGTATTGGGCGGCGCTCGACGCACTGCGCCCCGCCGGGCAGCCGCACGCGACAGAGTCGGCGCACGAACTGGTGTCCGTGAGCCTCTTCGTCGCCGCCTTAACCGACCCGCTGGAGGCGGCTGCGATCCGCGCCGCAGCCCGCGACTTCGCCGGCCAATTCAACACGTTCGAGTCGAACAAGGCTGTCCGCTTTGACGCCCCGCCGTCCGACGCCCGGCCGACGGACTCGAGCAGATGGGCCACTTTCGGCACCTCCGAGAGCGATGTGCGGACCCTCGTGTACCGGTACCCGTTAGTTGAAACCGTTGACGCAGAAGTCAAGGTTCGGGCGAAGGGCTGGTGCGGTCCCGCGCCGGTTCCGGTCACACCTGTTACGTTCTGGGGTCGGGGCCTTGTAACCGCGGAATCGATTCGGTCCGGGCTGGTGCCGCACACCGTGCCGCTGTGGTGGATCGGAATGGCCCTCGTGACCGCTGCCGTATGCCTCGTAGCCGTTGCCAAGTGAGACGGCGGGCCGGGCCCCCAGGCCGCTCGGCCCGCCGCGGGCAAGCAGCTATGCCCTCAGGCGGCTGATGAGCTCGTCCATGATGCGGCTCTGGAAGGTGAGTACCACCCGCTCTTCTGCGCGCCGGCAGAGGTAAATCGAGAGCATCAGGACGAGGCTCAGCACGAGCGCGATCAGGGTGGTGTCGAACGCGAAGCCGAGGCTGAGCGTGATCGCTTGAATGGCGTCCTTTTGCAGATCGGTGTTGGGCGTCAGCATGTCGCCCGCGTTCAGCAGGGCGTCGCCGATGCCGAGCACGGTGCCGATGAACCCCAACGAGGGAATTGCCCAGGCCAGGTAAACGATCGAGGCCATTTCCGACTCCAGCCGCTTCAACCGGTTCTGCGTGATCTTGTCCAGCACGTCGTAGAGAGTGCCCCGCTCCCGCGCCTCGGGGAGGACGTCGGCGATCAAGAAGGCCTCGTACACCGCGCGGAGCATCCGGACCACGAGGCGATCGCGGAACGGGTTGGGGTTCCCGGTCGGCCGGCCTGGCGGGATTCCGTGGTCCACCCGTTCCCCGAACACCCTATCGAGCTCCCCGGTCGTGGTGAGCCAGGTCCTCGTAAACGGCCTGTCGTCGGGGCGGAGCGGCGCGAACGGGTAGTAGCCCGCAGGGCCGGTGGATCGGCCTCGGATAAGGTTTACCAAGAACCGGCCGAGGCTCGACTCCGGCCACTGGTAACGTTCGGCGACCAGGGTCTCGAGGGTCACGTTTGCCAAATAGTTCCGGGCCAGCAGCACGACGGCGAGCCAGAACGCCATGAAGGTGAGGAACTGGACCCAGCCGTTGCACCACCGGATGACGCGAATGCGTAGGTCTTGCATGACAGTGCCGTAGACGTTCGCGAAGTGCCGGTTCACGGCCGACTGAACGGCCTGGTCTTCACCCACGGCAGCGGCCAGGTCGGACTGCTTGCTCTCCTTCTCGAACCGCGTCTGCTGGAACAACTCCTCGCGGAGCTTCTTCTCCTTCCTCAACCCTTGGAACGGGACCGCTGGCACGTCGCCGAGCACCCGTCTAACGACCGGAACGTTCTGGTACGCGTCTCGGAAGACACGGTCGATCGGCGGCAGGTCGCCGTCCGAGAACAGGAGCGCAACGAACCGGTCGGCGCGGCGCTGGCTCGAGACGTTCTCGGCCTGGCGCGGGGAGCCCGGCTTCCAATACTCGCCCGACGCGTCGGCACTCCAATAGTTGCCGCCGGGCGGAGGCGCTTTCAGGAACGGTACCGGCATGTCGTCCGCTTCCACTCCGACTCTCGCCGGGTCGAGCTCCCGGGGTTGCCCGTCATCGGCAGGCTCCGCGAGTTGTTGCGAGGTGGTGGGCACGCCGAGCGGGTTCCATTGTAGTTCGGCCTTCACCCACGACTCGGCGCGCACCCGAGCCTCGGCGTTGATCATCGACAGGGTGCAAACGGACGGGAGGTAGCCGCCGAAGAATAGCAGAAACAGGAGCCTACCTAACACCCTGAGCGGCTTCCATCCGCCCCGCCGATCGACCGAGGTAAACAGGAGGAACAGAGGTGTGGCGACCAGCGAGGCGAGGCCGACGAGAGATGTGATCCAGCCCACGCCGGTCGAAAGAACTCCGAACAGGAAATAGAGCAGTACGCCGATGACGACCGCAAAGCCCAACACGTTCCGGAGCGTGTTCCTGGCCGGCGGGGGGACCGGGGGCCCATCGGGCAACGGAGATGCGGTCACGGAGGCCTCCGGGACGGATCACTTTGCGAGTGACCACACGAGTAAGGTAATGAGGTAAACGGCGAGGCACGCGACGGGGAGGACTGCCATCCGCCACACGGACGCGGGGCTCGTCACGAGGCCCTCCGAATTCAGGACCGGGTTGAGCCACCCGAGCACCGTCCGAGCGCGACCCTCGGGGGTCGGTGCCGGTCGAGGGGCTATGCTCACGAGAGCCGGTAAGAACTCCTGTCCACCGTTCGCCGTCGGCGGCCGGTAGGCGATGCCGAGTGCCGTCTCGATGCGCGCAAGGTGCCTCGCGCGGTGATACCCTTCGTCCGGGACCACCTGCACGGGCGCGGCCGCCCTGTCCGTCGAATGCACCTCTTGACCCTCGACCGGCAGGCGGGGGTCTGTCGCCGGCACGAGCTCCCTCATGACATCCCTCGCCACCTCGGCGAGGTGGAAGACCTTACGGCGGTCCCCGTCGGTGCCCGCGTCGTTCGCTAACGCCGCCCGCGCGGCCAGCGCGATCGCGGCGACGTTCGCGACCGCGACCACGCACTCGGCCCTCGTGGGGGACGCCTGCCCACCGGGGTCCCTCAGGAAGCCCAACTCGCCGAAAACGAGCGCGAGGAGTGTGAGGGAAGGGTCGCCCGATGAGGGGTTACAGAACGGAATGAGGCGGTCACTGGCGTGAGCCGGGGCGCCCCCCGACGAGCCGTGGGTGTAGAGCCTCGCGTCCCTGTCAGGGTGCCGAAGGAGGACTGGCACCAAGTCGACGCCGACCTGTCGGGCGAACTCGCGGGTCACGACCAAGTCGTGTCCGACGTCCCAGTTGCTGACAAGCGACTGGGCCAACGCCGCCCCCGCGTTGTCGGTGACCGCGAGCCTCGACCGGCGGAGTCGGCGGATGGCAACCCCCGCGCCGACGTGGGCGGTGGCCAGCGCGACCAGCGCGCAGAGGCCAGCCACGGCGAGCGCAACCTCGGTGCCCGTCACCTCGCGCCAACTCATCTCGGTCCTCCGCCGACGACCGGCCCGTGCCACTGAACTTGGAGAGCCGTAAACAGGTGACTCGCTTCGGCGGCCTCATCCCCGTCACCGGCTGAGGGAACGGGGACCACAAGGCCCGGCCAAGGCACGACGAAACGGACGGTGAGGGGGAGCCTAACATCCCCGGCGGGCGTCACGGTGCAGAGCAAGGGACCCACCGCCTCGGCCGCGTCGTGTGATGTGCAAGTGCCGAAGTAGACTGCCCCTTCGTGCGAAAAGGTGTGTTCGAACCAAGGGATCGAGCCGTTACGGCATCCGGCGATGAGTTGTTGCACCCCGTCGGGGTCGACCAACCAACCGCTCGCCGGGTCCTCCCCAAGAGGCCGCCAGCGACTGAAGGCGTCGTGCGAGAGCGGGTTCCGGAACGCCCTGCTGAGGTCGTCGGGGACGCCGTTCGCGAAAAGGTTTAGTCGGGCCTCGAGTATGCTCGCGCGGCTTAGGAGCCGATCGGCCAGAGGCGTTCTCGCCGACCCCGCCCCGGCCGGTCCCACCGCCGCCGGGGCCGCCCTCCAGACGTCAGGCCAGTCTGTGGCGAGCAACTCCGGGCGGCGTTGATCGTCGTTCGCTTCGGCGGCCACCCAGCGCAGGTTTCGCGAAAAACCCGCCGCCGCGCGTTGGTCGTCCAGAAGGCTTAACTCCGCCGCCCATTCGGCGGCGACGACGTCTCCGTTCGGCCCTAGCAACCGGAACAGGGCGGGCCGGTTCGCGGCGGCGCCGATGAGGAAGACCGTCCCCACTCCGGCGAGGGCACGACCCGTGAGCCCCCGCACCCAGGCGCCCATGTCGAGGCCATCCCCGTTGTCTCGCCGCAGAAGTGGTAAGCGGGTGAGTACGGTCTCGGGGCCCAGGTTAAACGGTGCGATCGCCGCCGGCCGACCCGCCGGCCGGCCCGCCGGCCGGTGGGGCTGGTATCCGCCGCGCAGCACTCGGAGGCGGTCTGCTTGCACGTCGTCGGCTGCCGCCGGGTTGAGGGCCAGGGTGGGGACGGACACCGGGAGTGCGGGCATCCGGCCGAAGTGGCGAGCCACGACGCCACGCCCGGCCGAGCGGCCCAACAGATCGAAAACGCTGACGGCAGTGTCTCCTTGCCGTAAGAGGCGCTCGGTGGTCCGGGCCGTCCAGCCACGGACGTGGGCGGACACATCGGGATCGCGGCCGCCGTTCTGCCGCAGGTTGGCCTGGGCGAGCACGGCGTCCAACACCAACGCGCGCGCCCTCCGGGTCAACTCCGGCTCACCGACCGGGACGAGGTCCGTCCCGCGGTGCCGAACGAACTCCTCGGTGGCCTCAAACGCCCCGACGGACGTGTTCGCACCGCCAAGGTCCACGACCGCGAACGGCTTCCCGCGGTTCTCGCCGCTTGCAACCCGGGGGAGCAGGTAGGTCGCCGCCGCAATGAGCGGATCCTCGCAGACGCTCAGTTCCAGGGTCCCCGGCTCGGGCCGCAGGAGTTCGGGGATGAGTTCGGGGTCACCCGCGAGTGCCTGGTAACAGATGTTGGCGTCCGCCCAGCCCCAGTCAACGCCCCGGGCGACAAGCAACTCTTTGACCCTGAAGCGGGTCGAACGCTGCCCGGCTTGCCGCTCGCGGCACCGGTGAAGCACCCGGTTGAGCTCGTGGAAGATGAAGCGGAGTCGGGCGACGGGTCCGACCGCGCCTCTTGCTTGAGACCTCGTGGCTTCACGGCGGGCCACAGTAAACGCCCACCGGCCGGCCGCGCCTGGCACAGCGGTTAGAGACCCGTAAAAGGAACGGTCCGCGACTGGTCGTGCCCCGTCACGCGGGAGCGGGGACGAGGTTCCAGAGAGTACGGAGAAGGCACAACCCGGCGGCCACCGGTCAAGGTTGACTGCGACCCGCAACTCGGCCGCCTCGGCCCGGGCCGGGTCGTTGAGCCGGAAGTTGACCCAGTTCTGCCCCGGCGGCCACTCGAACTCTCTCAGGTAGAGGAAGCCGGACCGTACCGCCCTGTCGCTCTCCTCGGTGGGCTCGCAAAGTAGCACCGATTGCAGCCGTCGGACGGTCTCTCGGGCCGTCCCGCCGGACGGGTTCGCAGGGGTACCGGCGGAGAGCGGCTCGCCCAGTTCCCGCTCCAACCCCACAAGCTGGGCGTCGTAGGCCGGGTCGGAGGGGGCAGATGCACGAAATCGCGATATTGTCTCGCGTATCGCCATCCGGACTCGTTCTTGCGCATCGGGGCTCGAATCGGGATCCAAGGTGAGGGCCGGGAGCAGCCGTTCGAGTTCCTCGGACTCGGTCCGCGCGAGATAGGCCAGCACGGTGTCGCGCCAGAACCGATCGGCGGGGAGGTACACGACGGAGGCGCGGTCGGCCGCCTGCCACCAGAACTCCCGCCGCATCTCTCCCGACCCGGTGTTGATCTCGAGCGTAAAGCCGGAGGTGCGGTCCCGCGCGGGCTTGACCTGCAGCCACGTGCCGAACTGCCGCGCGGGAGGCGGGGCAGGCTCGGGCGCACCTTGCGGGGGCCGAATCCTCAACCGCTGCAGGCCCGAGCTCGCCCAGATTCCGACTTCCATTGGCAGCCAACTCCGAAGTCAAGGATGGCGGACCGTCACGCACAACCCGGGCGGGTAGTAGTCGTCGGTCCCCATGCCGCCGAGAACACCATACGACTCGAGCCGCCCCCAGCGGACCTCGTCCGGACCTGGACCTTTCTCGCTCGCCTGCTTTCCCTTTGGGTACGGGATCGGGAAGCCGGAGGCGAAGGGCCATTCGACCCCCCTCCGGTGCCTGACGGCAAAGTACGCGGAGTACACTCTGTCCGGCTGGTCGACGGCCGGCAGCCCGGGCGCGACCTCCTGCCGCTCGCGGTCCATGAACACGAACCTGCCGGCACCCTCGGGTGCGTCCTGCCAGGCGGGGTCGTACCTGTCGGGCAGGCGGAGCCGCTTGCGGGCGGTCAGGGCCTTCGCCTGCTGGTCCGGGGTGGTTCCGCCGGGCTGCGGTTGGTGCTTCTTCCGGAAGATCTCAAGGGCCCGGGCCGAGCCGTCCGCAGGGGGGGCGGCCTCGGCTACACCGCGCTCCGGGAGGGACGGGTGGGTCTGCAGGATGAGCCTTCCCGCGACTCCGCTCCCGCTCATGTCCATCCAGGCGACCGTCCGCTCGGCCAAGTCCTGTTGCCCGGCCGGCCGCCGCTTGGCCCGGACGACGAAGAAGTAGTACCCGTGCGGGATGCGGCGGGCGAACGTCATGAGCTCGTACTTGTAGTAGACCGGCCTGCTGTCTTCGGGGTCGTCGGGTGGCGGGCCGAGAATGAGGTTCCCGACCGAGAACGGCTTGACCTCGCCGAACACCTCCGCCCCGTGGAGGCCGGGAACCCGGACCAGCCCGCCATTTCCCGCTTCGACGAGGTGGACGTCGAGCTTACTGTTCCGCCGGCCCAACTCCCTCACTTCGATACCCGAGTTCCCACCGAACAGCGGGTGGTACAAGATCTGGATCCCGAAGTCGAGTTGGCGGACCTCTTCACGCAGCCCGTCCGAATCGACCGCGTCCAAATTCAATTTCTGCCCTTCGACGAGCGTTTTCCCCTTCTTTACGAACCTATCTTGGCTCGCGCTGAAATCGACCCAGACGACCGCGCTGCAGTCGAAGTAGGTCTGCTTGACCGCCTCGGAGGCGACCTGCTGCATGGAGAGGATCATCAGCAGGCTGAGGAGAATCACGCCGCCCAGCGCGCAGCAGAGCAGGTCGAGAAACGACATGCTGAAGACTTTAATTTCGCGGGGCATCGGCCGCTCCCGGGTTGGGGCAGTGGAACCGCGCTTGGGCCGGTGAGTCCTTGTCGTACCGAAGCTCGACCGACGTGGTGTCCTTTCCCATAACCTTGAACTTGAGCGGGCCGTGTGTCTGCGAGCGCACCTCGAGGCGCACCGTTACCCTGCCTTCGTTCGCCGCATCGGGTGCCGTGCCGATGAACTGGTCGGCATACGCTTCGAGGGTTTGGAAGAATGACCCGAGGGTAAGGTCGCCCTGGGCGAACGCGCCGGCGATCAGGCCCGAGTTCATGTCGGTCTGCCATGTCACCGGCTCGACGCCTGCTTCGCCCCGCTTCTTCGGTGAGCGGGACTGCTGATCCAATCTCCTCCCCACGTTCGCGTGGAGGTCCAGGGCCTCCCGGTGGAAGCGAGCCGGGTCGTCTTTAGCAGCTTTGAGCTTAAACAGCCCGGGCCAGACCACCTCGTTCAAGAGTTTCGCTAGCCTCTGGGTTTTCTTCCTAGACGGCTCGTGGCCCCACCCCACCTCCCACCCGCGTAGCCAAGCCGACACCCGCTGCCCCCCCGGGGTGTCGAACGCCACCCCCGGCGCGCCGTCGGCCGGCGCCCACCCGGCCCGTGGCCGCCCGGCGGGCCCGGGCTTCTCGTCCTCACCGGCATCGGCGATCGCCTCGAGCAAGCCGCTCGCGGCCGTCTGCTTTCCCAACAGCGCAGCGAGCGTGGCCCCTTCCACCTCCCTGTCTCTGAACTCGCGAGGCTGCACGCTCCGGGTGCCGTCCGCTGCGGCCGGGTGAACGGCGCGGACCGCCTGAAGCCGCAGCCTCAACGCCGCCGCCCAGTGCTCGTCGAGTTGGCGGCGGAGTTGCCGCTGGCGCTCGGTGTAATCGTTCGGGTAGACCACCTCGAACTCCCAGTACGCCCCGTGACGAACCTTGGCGAGCCGCTTCCGGTCGGCCTCGACTTGAGGCGTGTCGCCTGTCAGCTCAAGCAGCCTGAGGTCCAACACGGCCGACCGCCCTTTGGGGACCAGAAGGTCGATCACCGAGCGGCGGCCGGGCAGGTCGAAGCGAGCGAACAGCCCGTGGTAGCGGTCGCCGCCCACAGCGGCGGAGGGTTTCTCTTCGGTCAGCACCCGGAGGTTTACCTCCTCTTCGGTCAACGCCGGCTCGTCCCCGAAGCGTTTAAAGGTGCCGTTCTCCGCGCGCGGCGGGTAAGCGCGCAGCCGGAGCGGGTACCGCGCTTCCGGCGACCAAAACACTTGCACCGAGAGCGGGTCCGGGGGCGGCAGTTGCTCCCCCGAGGCCAGCTTCGGTACCGGCTGGTTCCCCCCGGCCGCCTGCTCCGCGTGGAGGTCGCGGGATAGGTTGGTCCGGATCAGCGCCGCGAACAGGAGCAGCATGAGCAAAATGCCGCCGAGCCCGCAGGAGAGCAGGTCGATGAACGACAGGTTCGTCACGTCGATCTCTTTCGCCATCACCCGTCCTCAAGGCTGGAACAACTCCCGCGGGTGGGTCTTCCATTCGGGACTGTCACGCCCCCCCAAGTCCAGCACCGCGCGGGCGAGCACGAGTACGAGGTCGTACTCTTCGAGTAAGTTCATGTCCTGCCGGTCTCGGACGCGGAGCGAGGTCGGGGCCTGCTCCCGCTGGTTCTGGTTGGTGATCCGCTTGATCGCCTGGTCGCCGGTCGCTTCCCATTTCAAGTCGATGTCCTTCGCCGGGCGTGGGCCGCGGTTCGAGTAGCGGACCTTGAACGCTCCGGCGGCCGCCCACCACGCCTTCTCCGCCGCTTCGCCCGAGGGGGCGGCGGCCGGAGCCACCGGTCCGACCACGTACCCGCCGGCGGTCGGCAGCGCGGCAGCCTTCTCGGCGTCGAGCCCGGTCGGGGGGCCGGCGGCGTCGGGCTTCGGGCCGGCCCAGAGAACACTGTGCCCGGGGGGCAGCCCCTTCAGATCCGCCCAGAAGGCCGCGGCGAGCGAGCCGGCCCTCGGGTCTCGGTCGGCGACCTTGAGCATGAACGCCTCAAGGCTGACCCGCCCCGCGACGGGGACGGTGCGGCAACTCTTCCCGGTCGCGGGGTGGGTGCCGCCTTCGACCACGAGCAACTGGCCGTGGTCGGGACCCGACGGGCGGGTGTAGAGGACGGTGAACCAGTCCCGCCCATCCGGGCCGTCGTCGTGTCGAGCCAGGTGGAACACGCGGCCGGTGGCCGCGGCCCCGCCAATCAGTTCATCAATCAGATCGGGCCGGTCGAGCAGCGAGGGGCTGAGGGGCGTGGGTGCCGGCGCGCCCGGTTCGAACGCCGGCACACTCCCGGCCCGGAGCGCGGAATAGATCGCGAGCGGAGCGGGGGTCCCACGGTCCGCCGGGCCGGAAAGCGCCCAGAGTGGGTACTCTTCCTCCCGCCCCGCGATCTCCGGGTACGCGGTCCGGAGATCCGCCGGCTTTTCCTCGAGCGTCTTCGCGTCAGGAACGACCCAGACGACTCCCCGGCGACGGCCCCCGCTGACCCGGGTCCGGATGTCGATCGCCTCCGGCGGCGTCCGCTGAGACTCGAGGAAGGTACGGAGCGGCTGAGGGCAGGGAACGGACAGCGGTTCTGCGGGCACGGCGCCCGGCTTCTCCAGCCCCTCCTCGACCGACAGAAGGGCTTGGTGGTCCCCCGAAAGGCACACCCATCGCCAGTCCACCTTGGCGTCCCGCCAGTCGGTGTTCCCAGCTTTCGCCGTGTCGTGAACCGGCCCGATTGCGAGCGGCCGGACCGGTCCGCGGGCGGACATGGCTCGAAGCAGGGCGACCCGGTCGGGGCGGGCGGCTAGGGCGTCGAAGTCGAACGCGCTCTTCGCAAGATGGCCCGGCGCGAGCCTCCCCTGGCCCGCCGCGAGCTTCGCGGGCCTGAGTGCGAGGAACGGCGCCGTCCCCCCGTCCTTCGCGAGCACCCAGAGCGGGTAGGTGTCGGTCGGGCCCGCGGAAGCGGTGAGCTTGTCCGTGGCGTCGTCGTCGCATTTCGCGACGATCGCCACCGCCCCGCCGGCCTGTTCGACCCTGCGGAACTGGGTCTTCGTCGGGAACTGCTTCAGCGCCGTGAGGAGCGTTTCCGGGAGCCCGACCACGTCGGTCGTCACCTTGGGGGATTTACCCTCGGCGACCCGGACGACCGCGGCCGGGTGGTCTTTCGTCGCGAGCCGCGCGAAGTACCGGCACCAAGCCGGCTCCGCCGCCTTACCCTCCCTGTACGGAAGCGGGACGAGTAGGCCCCGGTCCGGCGGCCCGACCGCCGCGAGTTGGTCCAGGACGTGGGGCCGCTTCGCCCAGTTCACCGGTCGGAGCAGTTCGTCCGCCGCGACTGCCTCCGCCGGCAGCCACGGCTGGCCGAGGGGGGCGACCTCGAGCCCGGCGGCCGAGGTAAGGACCCAGAGCGGCAGCGGGGACTCGGCCTCCCCGGCCTTGATCCGCTCCAGCGCCGTCGGCTCGTCCAGGCCCACCACAAGCCGGGTGAGCGCGTCCGCCGCTTTGAGGTCGTCGACCGGCTGGCACACGACGGTGGCGGCCCGCTGATCCAACTCGTCGGCGAACCCCTTCGAAATGCGGAACCCGACCGCCTGAACCGTCGTGCCGGCGGCCGCAGCCACCTCCCTCGCCGCGACCAGGCGGTGGGTCGTGCCGTCACTCTGGAGGAAGTACGCGGTCCAGAGTTTGCCGTCCTCGTGCAGCTGGAGCGGCTGTAACGGGGCCTTGACCTCCCGGACCAGCTCGAGGAGCCTCCGCAGGAACTCCGGCCGGGCCTTGAGCTGGTCGATATTCAGCAGACCCTTCTTGTCCGTGGTGTCCTTGAACTTTTCCCACCCGGCTTTGCTCAGCCGGAACAGGAGTGACGGTCGGGCGTCGCCCGGCGGCGTGCCCGCCGGGGCCAGCCAGAGCGGGTAGTCGATCGCCGCGGCGGCCGGCGCGAAGACTTTGGGAACGTCGTCCTTGTTCACGGTGATGATGAGGTCGACCTCCTGGCCGCCCGGCCGCGGCACGGGGTCGAAGTCGAGCCCGTTGGTGATCTTCTCGACGTTCCCCCGCAGGAACCCGGCCAGGTCGCCGGGAAGGGTGTAACGGGTGTGCATCGGCTTCTTGCCGATTTCCGGTTCGACCAGAACCTGTATCTCGGTGTAGTTGTGGTTGGCGAACATCCCCTTCCAGGCCTGGCCGATATCGGGGGTTCTGCTGAGCGGTTGGAGTTGCGGGGTGTACGAGCCCTGCTCCCGGCCGTCGGCGCGCCCCCCGCCGCCCACACTCAGCCTGTGCTCGCTCGCGAGGTTGGCGAGCTCGTAGTAGTAGAGGGGGTGGTTGGCCGCCGCCTCCGGGTTCAGGAGCCGCTCCCGGGTGTCCTTGTCGAGCTTCTCCAGATCCTTGCTGAAGATGGAAACTAAGTACCCCTTCGGGTGGAACACCCAAAACGGGTAGTCCCTGGTCCTCGGGGAGTCGAGGTACGTCCTCAGAACGTTACGCCCCGCGGTGTCGGTGAGATTGCGGTCGATCGTGACCACCACCGGGCGTCGGTCGCCCTCGCCGGGCAGCATTGTCAGGAGCGGGGTTCCGGCGTCGATCATCCTCGCGTCGATGACCTTCTCCACCCCTGTCGGGTGGCTGCCGTTGTCCCCGGTCACGCGGTACCTGCCGAGCCATCCGCTGTCGGGCGGGAGGACCTGCGTTACCAGCCAATGCTGTACCCAGCACACGTTGCTCGCCTCGCCGGGCAGCCACTGGTTCCCCTTCCCCAACTCGTCGGCGATGTAGGTGGGGAAGTTCTTCGGGAAGGCGATGAAGGTGTAGTCGGTCCCCTTGGTCACCCACCGCGGCTTGTTGTCTTTCATCTCGAACTGGTAGTTCGGGGCAGTATGGTACACGCCGCGGCGGAAGCCGCTGCCTGACAGTTCGTCGGTCCGGACGATCAGCTGGCCCCACGGGAGCAGCGTCACCCCCGGCGGGTCGGCACCGCCCGGGTTCACCTTCTTCGCTAGCGCGTCCCACCGCGCCCGCTCTCGGATGAAGGGGAACATGGCGTAGTCGTCGCGGATCCCCTGGTACTGGTGGTTCTGCCGCCAGTGATACCGCATCAAGAACGCCTGGTTGTCGGCGACCGTCTCCATCACCCAGCGGTAGCTGCCGGTGGTCCCGCCCGTCCCGGAGCCCCAGTCGTCCCCGGGCGGGTTCGGGTTGTCCTTGGTCTTGTCGGGCTCCTTGGTCGTGTTCGGCTGGTTCGGCGGCGGCAGCGGGGCGGTCGGCGGCGGACCGGGTTGCCCGCCGTCCGGGTCCTTCGGCTTGTCCCCGCCTTGCTGCTGGCCGTTCCCGCCGTCCCCGCCGTCTGTCCCGTCGCCCCCCTCCTCGCCGCCGTTGCCCCCGCCCGACCCGCCGCCGCCGGGGCCGGGGGGCGAGCCGAAGCTGATGTTGGTGTTCCCGGAGAGCAGGTACGCCAGCGCCTCGGCCCAGCGGACCGGGTTGAGGAGGTTGAGGAGTTGCTCTTCGATCATCCGCGTGTCCACCGCCCACGGGGTGGGGAACATGATCTTCACCGACACGATCGCGACGCCGGCGTGAACCTTCACCCGCCGGGCGGTCACGTCGGCCTCGATCCAGACGATCTCCAGGCTCCCGATGCAGATCGAGCTCTTCGCGAAGAGGTGGGGGTTCGACCAACCCGAGTCGATGGTGAACGCCGCCTCCACCTTCATGAAGATCAGGTTCACGTGGCCGGCGATCCGAACCTTGCCCTCGCGGAAGTCGAGCAGGATCACCGCCCGGCCGATCTCGCACCCGATGACCCGCACCATCAGGTCCCCTTCGAACCGGCGGGTGGCGCAGTACAGGCCCACGTGCCCCTTGATCTCGATGATGCGCTTTATGGCCGGCAGCGTTTGCAGGTCGACCACGACGCTTCCCTGCTCGAAGTTGACCTCTCCGGTGATGGTGCCCAGCGGGAGCATGTGGAACACGATTAGACTTCCCGCCGTCCGGATCCGCGTCGGCTTGGCGAGCGGGATGGTGAGCGAGTTGTCCATATAGATCAGGTTCTTCGTCGCCGAGGACGCGGTGATGCCGACCTTGGCCTTCATCTGGAGGTCCTTCGACCGCGTGTCGAACGACCCGCCGGGCTCGAAAATGTCGATCGCCGGCGGGACGGTGATCGTGGCCGGGATGGTGAGGGTCCACTTCGTCGGCGCCTTGAGCTTGTTGGCCGACACCTCCAAGTCAGCGAACCCGACCTCGAGGTCGGCGAAGTCCGCTCCCAGCACGTCGAGCTTGAACCGCCCGCCGGCCTTGAAGCCCACGGGAATGTCCCCGCGGAACATGAGGTCCGTCTGGTCGATGCTCAGGCCGCCGACTGCCTTGCTGAGTTCCTTCGCCGCCTCCCCGAGCAGCCCGCTCACGACTTGCCGGACCACCTCCTTCGCGCCGGCGAAGTCTACGTACGGGTTCCCGTCCTTCAGGCCGATTTTCCCCGGCACGGCGACGGCGATCGGGGACTCCAGGAGCTTGACCGTGACCGTCGCATCGACGCCGAGTCGGCCGTTAACGAAATTCACGGCGTAGCCGTTTACGGTCAGGCTCTGCCCGTCGCCGAACTTGACCTCCTGCTTGTCGATCTGGGACAGCAGCGCGTTCGCGAGGACGACGAGGGCGGCGTCCGCCCCCTTGTTAAGGGGAACCGAGACGCCCTCCACGGCCGCCCGGAACGCACCCGGGATGTCCAGCGCGGCCGAGAGGGTCATCCGGTTGTCCGCGATGTCGAGCCGCGAGATGGTCAGGAAGCTATCCACCCCGGACTTCGCAGCGAGCCAGCGTGCCAGGACGTGTCCGCGTTCTAGCCGGCACTGGTCGAGTCTCAGCTCGGGCTTGAGCTTGGTGCCCGTGAGCTGCACGCGCCGGAGGACGCACGATTGGTCTTGCGCCGCTCCGGCGGTCGCGCCGGAGAGCTTGTTCCCGCCGACGACTAGCGTCAGGTCGGCGTACGTCTCCCCTTTTGTCCCGTCCGGATACGGCTTCACCTTTACGGTAATCTTGTCGCCGAGCAGGTCGATGTCTTTGAGCTCGATCTCGGCCGTGCCGAATTCGGTCTCGGCGAACTTCCTCAACTCCTCCAGGCCCGCGTTTTTGAGGGCGTCTACGAACGGCTTCGCTGGCGTGACTTTGAGCGCGCCGGAGCGGAGGTCGAGCGACGCCTCGGCGACCGGCGTGCCGTGCGCGGAGGGGAGCGGGATCTTGCGCATCAGCGATAGCTGTGGTGAGGTGGGGCTTTTCGGGTCCTTGCCGTAATCGGGGTTGTTGATCACCAGTTGAAGCGCGACGGTCAGCCCTTGGACCACCGGCATGGTCGGCCTCACCGGCACGCCGCCCGCGCTGAGTTTCACCCAGAACGGGTCGGACTCGGCGAGCAGCCTCGCCCCGACCCGATCCGCGAGCGCCCCGAGGGCCTGATCGCCGAGCAGCTGCTTCACGTCGAGCTCGACCCGTCCGTCGGCCCCGACCGTGACCGCCCATGGGCCCGGCGGAAGCCACCCCTTGACCTCGGCCGTGCCCGACAGCACGAGCTTCCCGTCCGCCCAACGGGCACCGCCGATGCTGGCAACGAGCGGGCCCGCCTCGAACGGCGGAAGCTTCGCAACTCGTTTGGTGAGTTCGCTCGCGAGCGCCTCCTTCACCGTGTCTCCCAGAACCTTGGCAACGTCGGTGGAGACGCCGTTTAGCCGGACCACGACCTTTCCGCCCTCGTGGGTGAGCCGGACCTCGGCGACCCGTACGCTCACCTGCTCGCCGAAGAGGCTCACGGTCACCTCGAAGCCGAACGCGAGTTCCGCGGGGGACAGCCGAATCGGCTCGACGATTGTCAGGCCGACTCCGGGGAGTCCGATCTCGCGTAGCACCTTCTCGCGGACGGCGGTTTCCAGGATCTTTTTGAGCTCGTCGGGATTGTCGAGCGTGACCCGGGAGAAGTCCGGGCCGCGGGCGGTAAGGCGGAGGTTGGAGAACTTCACCGCCACCAGGCCGGTCGCGAGCGGCGCGTCCGCAGAAGCGAACAGGCCCGTAATCGACCCGGCGAGAACGACCTCCCCGCCCTTCCACTCGGGGCGCTCGAGGGTCAGCTTCAGACCCCCGACCTGGACGGCCGCGCCGTTCGGGCACACGGCCGACAGAACCTGCTTGAGGACGGCAGCCGGGTCGAGCTTCCCGGCCTTCAGCTCGACTTTGGCCGGCGTTACCGCGAGCGTGCCCAGCACGACCTCGCCGGAGTCGCCCCCCGGTTGGACGCCGAGCCTCTTCGCCAGCTTGGCCTTGTCGAGAATAAGTTCGAGCTCGACGCCCACGTCCAGCCGCTTGAGGTCTGCGACCGACACCCAGTTGTCGCCGTCCGGGGCGGGCAATCCGGTCGCCCGCCCCTGCGACCCGCCCGCCCGCCGAACTTCGACCGGGAGTACCGTGCCGACCGCGCGCAGGAACTCGTCGCCGGCGGCCGACAGAAAGGCGAGCGACGAGTCCCCGCCGGGAGCCACCACGAGGGGGGTGACGAAGGGCTTGCGGACACGCAGCCCATTGTGGTCAAGCCTGAACGCGCCCCGCGCCGGCGGGGGCAGCGGCGTGCCCTTCCGCTCGGCCTCGGCGATCTCGCTCGGGGTCGCGACGGCCTCGCCGGTGAGTAGGACCCGCAGCCCCCCGGCGAAGTCCACGGTCACGTCGAACTCGAACCCGTACTCCCCGGCGTCGAGCCGCGGCTTGAGCACGGCCGTGAGCCGCTTGTGATCGTCAACGAGCTTACCGAAGGCTACATCGTCGAGTTTCGGCCTGCCCTCGAGCTGCCGCTGCTTGTCGATCTCCTCGCGCACGGGCGGGCGCGGGGCGAAGTTTACTTCGGTTGAGCCGCTCGCGACGGACTTGAAATGGTAGAACCGGAAGCTGGTGACGCGGTGGACGACCACCCGTGCGACCGACGCGTCCCCCCAGAACATCGGCTTGCCAGCGAGGTGAGCCTGAACGGCCGACAGGTCGTAGACAAGCCCGCTCGTCGTGCCGCCCGAGCTCATGTCCGCCAGCTCGGCCATCTTTAGTCCGCGGAGTGCGTCACCGAGCCAAGCGCGGACCGCCTCGCCCGCCTGCGCCTCGGCCACACCAGCCGCGGTCACGAGCAGGAATCCGGTCGCGTCCTTCGCAAGGCCCGTCAGCCACTCGGTTGACAGTTCCAAGCCGCTCGGGGACAGCCTGTAAGGCAGGCCTGCTCCGACGGCCTTCTCGACCCGATCCGCGACCCCGCGGATCGCCTCGTCCCGCTCCGGGAAGTCCTTCGGCAGCCGCTTCTCCAGGTGTGACAGGACCGCGTCCGCGAGCCGAGACTTGTTCTGCCCGGTCAGGTACAGCTTCCCAGCCAGGCTCACCCCCCAGCTCGCGGCCTTCGGGTCGACCGTCCAACTCTCGACTGTCACGCGGACGCCGAGCGGGTGGTCGGCCGGCACTAAGGCGTCGAGCCCGGCGGCCCGGAGCCGTGCGAGAACTTCATCCGAGAGCTGCTTGTGGGCCGACGGGTGAAGGCGGACGGCGGGGGAGCCCCAACCGAGGTTCCCGTCCCGAACGCCGAGCTCAAGGCCGGTGACCTCCGCGACGAACGGCACCGGCTGACGGACCTCAAGCTCAGCGATGAACGACCGGCCGTCCGGCGGGTTCTTCGCCGGCACGAGCCGAAGCCGGAGGACGTCCCCTTCCACCGTGCCGCAGTCAACGATCGCGTTCATCGCCGCCGTGAGGACCGTGTTCAACAGCGCGGTGGCGTCGACGGACGCGGTTGGGCCAACCTGGAAGGCGATCGGTGCCGGAAACCCGGGCGGCTGAAGCGTTCCCTCGATCCCCCAGCGTCCGCTGTCCCAGCCGGCGCGGATCATCCGCAGCCCGAGCGCGGCGCGAACCGATTCCGCGTTCACTCCCACGAGGTCCAGTACTTGCTCGGGCTTGGGAAGGCGGAAGGCGAGCTCCGCAGTGGGAAGCCTGTCCGGCAAGTCGGCGACCCGTACCACCCAGCGCAATACATCGACGGCCACCTTCGAGCCCGTCCCGTTCACAGGGGCGAGTTCGGCCGTGCCCTTCAGCTCTACACGGTCGAGGCCCCGCTCCCAGTCGATCGGCCGGTGGCCCTGTTGCGGCCTCCAGGTGAGTTTGAGCCCCGCGACCTCGGTGACGACTGGCCCCGACAGGAGGTCGTCAATCTGCTTCTTGTGTTGGGCTGCCCGGTCCCGGAGCGCCGTGAAGGTCTCCGCGTTCAACCCGTCGAGCGGGCCACTGAGAGCGAGGCGGCCCTCGATGAGGCGGAGCTTGATGGTGCCGCCGGAGGGCGGGAGCGGGACCTCCGGTAGGGCAAACCCGCTATCGATCGCGTAAGAGACTTTCCACCCCGCGTCGAGTCCGTCGGGGACGAGTTTCAGCCCGGCGGGGAGTTCGAGCGCGCCGCCAACGGCGGTCCGCAACAGCGCCGGGAGCGCCGCCTTGGTGGACGCGAGCAGGTGCTTGCCCACGGCCTCAAACTCCGGCGCGGGCGCGAACGACACGCCCGACTCGGCGAGTGTGAACGACCCGAGCGTGAAGCGTTTCCCCTCGATCTCTCCGGCGGCCGTGAATACGGCACCGTCCGGTCCAAACCCTACCGGGGTCAGCGCGGTCGGCACATCTCCCGGAAGTAGGGCCGTCGGACCGGGCTGCGCGGTCGCGATGTCTCGCGGGTTAAACCACCCGGTCCCGAGCGTAACCTCGGCCGGTCCCGCCCGGGCGGGGCGAACGGGGGCCGAGAAGTTGAGCTGCACCTCCCACCTCCCATCGGCCCACCGCGCCGCCGAGGAGAGGCGGGCGTGGACAGCTGTCGGTAGCGTAGGGAGCAGCGAGCGGACGACCGGGTCGGCATCTGCACCCGTAAGTGTTACCGGCAGAAAGCCCGGGACGCCGTCGGATCCGACCCGGAGCCTCAGCGCGGCGCGGCGCGGCGCGGTCCCGACCGCGACAGTGAGCACCCGATCCGACTCCCAGGTTATGTCGCCCCCGTCGGGGAGGCCGGCGGCTTTCAGGCTCCCCCGCGCAAGCTCCTCGATCCGCGACCGCACGTCCGCAACGGCGGTGCGAACCGCGATGGCCGCATCGACCTCGGCCAGCCACCGCTCCGACACCACCCAGTCCTTGCCGTTAACCGTCCCGCCGAGCGCCCAGCGGCCTTCGGCGAGTCTCGCCTTGGCATCGAAGAGGACTGGCGGGGCACTGACCTCTTTGAGGAACTCCCACCGGACGGATAACCCGCTCTCGTTCCCCGCCTCACCCGCTGGGGCACCGGCGGGCCACTGGGCCGTGTGGAACCGGGCCGAGGTGGGTGCTGGGACGGGTTCGCGGCCGCCCCCGGCAGACTTTCGCGAGGCCGCGCCCGTAGCCAGCGCGACGAGTTGATCACGCGTCGCTTTCTGGTCGGCAGGGAAGCGGACGGCCCACAGGAACAATCGGCCGGAGTCCGCCACTGAGGACGGCGTGGGCGTTTGGTAGAGGGCGACGTAGGTGTCAACGACGACGCCGGTCCCAACCACTTCTTCGCGTACCCGACCACCGTCGGTGACCCGCACAACTGCGGCGATCTCCGCCTGCACCACGAGAGCCCTTCCCGACACCCCGGCCCCACCGGGGACCACGTCACCCGGCTTAGCCGAGGCGAGCTTGATCGTCGCCGGGATCGGGAGGAGCGCGTCGGTGCCCAGGTAGAAGGGCTCGGTCCCAATCGCCCCCGCGACGGCGAGCAGGTTGCCGTAATCGTTGACGAGATGACGCAGGGAGTCGAGCGAGCCGACCGTTGCCCCGCCTTCGTCGGCCCATCCGTCCGGGCGGAGTTGATCGGGGAACATCTCTACCAGAGCTGGCGCCACCTGACCGAGGTCCGCGTATTTCTTCCGGAGCGCGCCCAAGTAGCCCTTCCCGGACGCGGCCGTTGGGTTCGCCTCCGTCCACGCGGCGGATTGCTTCGCAAGCCGCCAGGCGAGCTCGTCCCAGAACACGTCCAGCCTGCGGGCGTCGAGGGGGTCGGCGGGAACCGCGAGTTCGGGCGGGACGTCGGTGGTCGGCGTCGGGCTCGACTCAGCCCTGCGGCGGATCGCAACGAGCTCCGGCTTGACGCCAGCGGCAATTGGGTCGGCCTCGGCGGCCGCGACCGCGCTCGCGACCGCGTCCAGCAGGGGCGGGTAGTTCGCCGCAACGTTGAACGGGTTTGTCGCGGGCGAGTCCCCGCCGGCGGCCTGCGCGTCAGTCCGGTACCACCCCTTCAGCCCCTGGATGAAGGCCCGGAACGATGCGATGTCCGGCTGCTCGGCCGGTGCGCTACGCCTGAACTCCTGCCACCAGTATTCGAGGGGGCTGCCGTCGGGGGACGGTGCCTTCGCCTGGTCCGACCGCTTCTCGATGTCGGCACGGACGCTCGCAAAGCGAGCGTGCATGGCTTCGGACGCGAGCGGTGCCATCAAGACATGGTCGTTCCTGTCGAATAGCGTGCAGTACTGGTTCGGCGAGTCGAATAGGTCGATGATCGGGAGGTCTTTCAGCTTCGCCCACGCGGCCCGACCGAGTCGGGCGAAGACGGCATGCCGGTGCCGCGCCCCGGGCTGGGCCGCCGCCTTGCCGACTTCCGCACAGAAGTTCCCCAGGGTAAAGGGTTGGCGAGACTGCATAACCGCCCGGCGAACCGTCTCCTTCGCCGCCTCGTCCTTTACGGCGCGGAGTTGGAACTTCAAAACCGTCTCGCGGTGGTCGGCGTCGTCCTCCCGGATCTTTGCGAGGAACGCGTCACGGCCCCACCCCAGGGTCTTCGACTTGTAGAGCTCGATGACCCGGTTCGCCAGGACGTGGTTCAGGATGTTCGGGTTCTCGAACTGTGAGACGGCGAGCGTGCCGAGAATCAGGTCCAGGTCGTCGGTCGCGGGGTCGGCAGCGAGGGCGGTGGCGACGTCCTTGGAGAGCGGCGGACTCTCCACCGCAGCCAACTTGGCGGCCAAGCCGGCGTCGGACACCTCAGCCTGCTCCGCCTCGAGGCGTGCGAGTTCGGCCTCGGCCCTTTCGACGCTGCGCCGCCAGCCGTCCATCCTCGCTACGGCAGTGGCGCCGGTTACGCCCCGTAGGGTCCGCACCCGCGGCCAGGTCAGCGGGGCATTCCCGTCCGGATGCACGTCTCTAAGGAACCGTTCTGCCGCGGGCCTTAGGCCCGGGGGTTCGAAGTCGCGCCGCACCCCCTCGACCTCGGCTTGAACGCGGTCGAACTGCGTCCGGTCGCCCGGCCTCGCATCCACGCCGGGAGCGGCCGCGGAGACCACGCGCTCGGCGACGGGGCGGCTGTCCGTCACGCTGACCGGTTGCTCGGGGACGATCGCTTTGAACGACTGCCGCGTTGTTGCCCCGTGGTGGTCAGTAACCGCCACCGTCACCACCACCGTCCCGCTCGCCCCCCGGCCCGGGAGAATCTCCAGCGACCGCGTGCTCCCTTCCCCGCGGACTGTGAGGCCGGCGTCCGGGACAACCGTCTGAAGCGAACTCGTGGCTGCGACCCGGAGTTCGCCCGGGGGAGTTTTGTCGTCCCCGACCTCGAAGGTGAGCGGCCCCCCGCCGCGGGTAAGGACGAACTGCTCGGGGATCGAGCGGACGGTCGGGGGAAGGTTCGGGGCCTCCGGCACGGTCGCTTTGAACGAGCGAGTTGCCCACTTGTCCCACCCGTCTACCACGGTGATCGTGATCACGGCGGTGCCGACCGCCCCGGGTGTCGGGGAGATGCGGAGCGTCCAGACCCCGCCTTCCCTGGACAGGTCCAAGCCGCCGTCCGGGATCAGGGCCGGGTTGTCGGTCGCCGCGCTGACCTTGAGCTTTCCGGGCGGCGTTGAGTCGGCTGCGACCGTGAACGTGACGGGCTTCCCGCCCTCCCCGAGAACGACGTCCGGCAGGTCGGAGATTGTCGGCGGGGAATTCCTCAGGGCGAAGTAAAGTGCGACTCCCACCGCGAGGAGAGCCACCACCACGCCGGCGAGGCGGAGCGACCGGCGGCTCGTCGCTTTCGCTCCCCGGGGCAATTCTTCGTCGAAGCGGCGGGCGTCACTCATGGTGTGCATCTCTCGCTGAGGACGAGAACTGTGCCTTCAGTCAGCGGGAGTCGCCGGGGGTACCGGATGCTCTCGCGTCCCAAAGACCGAAGCCGAGCGACCACGGAGGGCGACGCGCCCGCTGTCGTTATCTCTTCGTCGAAAAATAGTTCGGCACCGTCGGAGTCGATGCGGGCCCCGCTCAGCCGGCTAGCCCGCGAGCGTTCGAGAACCGGCCGGGCTGCTGGGCACCAACCAGGGGTGGGCCCGTGGTCCTACACGGGGAGGCGAGGTAGGTGACAGCCTACCCGGGTCGGGAGACCGGGGTGAGCCCGAGTCGTTTGCCCCCTCCCGACGGCCGCGCCCTCGACCGCCCACCCGTTCCTGGTTCCGCTACTTGCCCTTGGCGGCAGACTCGGCGTACTGGCGGCGGCGCTTGAACCGGTCGTCCGGAACGCCGGGCCACTTCTCCTTGTCGGCGATGACCTTCGCGAGCCCGGCGAGGTCGTTCGCGGCCACCAACTTCTGCACCTCCTCGCGGGACTTCGGGGTGTAGTCGCCGCGGAACCGGAGGTCGACCAGGATGTCTTTAATGGCCGGGCTGAGCTTATCCCAGTCGGTCTTGCCGTACTTTTTCACCACGTCGTCCTTCTCGCAGATCCGCCGGACGTCCGCCTCCGCTTCCACGTAACTCGTCTCGAACAACTTCTTCTGCTGGGCGGCCGTGATCTCTGGCAGCTTGGAGGCCTTAATATACTCCCGCGCCTTCGCCCCGGAAAGCTTCGCCCCGCCGGCGTAGAGCTTCGCGTCGGCCTCCGTGAGGCCTGCCACCGTGAGGTGCTTTACGACCTGCTCGGCCGTCCGCTCCTTCATGTCGTACCCGCGACCGATGGTGAGGCCGGACGAGTCGGTCGGGACGTGCGGCTTGCGACTGTGGAACGCCCCTCCCTCGGTCCCTTCCGCGTCGAAGGTTAGCTGGCCGCGGGCAACCTTGAAGTCGTCATCGGCCCCCCGGGCGCCTCCGGCGGCGAGGGCGAGGCCGGGGAGCAGAAGCAGGATGGCGTGCAGACGACCGGGCGGGGCGGTGCGTTGCGGGCGCATGGGGGTCCTCGGGGTATGGGAAACAACCTGTGCGATGGCCGGGTGACGGATCACGGCCACTCTGATCGCGCCGACTTGGACCAACATTCTACTGACCGGGTGACGGCACGGCAGCCGGAACGGCCGCCGCGCACTCTGTTCCGTCAAAGGTCGGGGAGCAGTCTGAAGCAGAGTGCGGCCACGACGGTCGGGACGGCGGCGGCGAAGAACAAGGTGAGCGGCGCTATCCGCTGCCCCTTGAAAGACGGTTGCAGAATCGCCGCCCCCGCCGGGTTCGGCGCGTTCGCGATGACCGTCAGGCCGCCGCCGGTGACGCTTCCGGCCACGAGCGAGCACCTCATCGCGTCGCTGAGCGGTATCTGCGATCCGAGGTACGTGAGCGCGGCGTTGTCGGTGAAGGCGGTCATGACGGTCGCGGCGTAGTAGAGGCCGGTCTCGTTCAGTCCGGTAATCCCCATGCGGATCAGCGAAATGCCGACGGGCGGCGCAGTAGCCCCGCGCCGCGGCCGCCTCGGGGTCGTCGCGCCCCTCCAGCGACCGCTCGATCGGCCGTACCCCGCGGACGTGCGCCCTGAGCGTCACCTTGGCGTGGCGGTCGGCCCCGTAGATCGGCCGGGCCGCCTCGCGAAGGTAGTGGAATTGACATCGCTGGTGGGGCACACCCGGGAACGTCTCGGCGATCGCCTGCACCAGCGACCGCTGGCCGTCGGAGACGACGCCGGCGACGGGCACGCACAGGGCATGCTTCACCTCGCCGAGCAACCCGGCCAAGTCGTCCCGCGTGCCGGACAGGAGGCTTCGGGCCAGCAGCACCGCGCCGGTGAGCACGTCGCGGACGACGCAGAGGACCTCGTGGCCGACGTCGGGCTGGAGCCCGTCGATGGCCAGGATCACCCGGCCGGCCGGCTCGGTCAGGCGGCCGATGCGCGTCGGGTCGGTCAGCGATAGGGCGAGCAGCTCGTCGTAGCGAGCCAGGAGGTTGCCGACGCTGCGCGGGCAGATCACCACGCCGCGGCGGACCAGCTCGGCGTGGACCTCGGGGACGCTGCGGTGCTCGGCATGCCGCAGGCGGCCGACCAGGGCGATGATGTCCAGGCCGAACTCGTGCTGCGGCAGAGCGAGGCGGCCCTCCTGCTCGGCCCGCAGCGGGGAGCGGTATCTGGGGCAGTCGGCGTCGCGGCAGCGGCGCACCTGGACGGCGAGCCGGATGGGCCCCTCCAGGGTGACGACCACCCGGTGGCTGGTGTAGACGGCCCACAGCAGGCCGGGCAGGTCCGGGTCGCGGCCATCAGGTCGATCTACCGAGTCGGCTGGGGTTGAGCGGTCCGTCTCGGCATCGGTCACCTCCGAGGGCACGCTCCCGCCCAAAAGTTAACCGATACCGAATCGCCGATCAAGCCGGCTTTGCCGCCGTAGTTTTTTTCTCCGGGGCCTCACGACGATGCCCCGGTAGCACCCGACAGTGGGCGTGACCGCCGCGAGCCTTCGAGTTACGGGAGCCGGGGAGATGTGCACGAACGACGGGCTCGGGGGACCCGGCTCTCCGAGGCACCGCCTCGCCCCGGCGGACATCCCCTTTTCCGCGTCGACGGGCGGGGCGCCGGCGCGGCCGGGAGATCGACGAGCCTGGGCGCTCGCAGGATGTTGAGCAGCGCGACGAGGTCCCGCGCCCCACCTTCTCGCGCACCGCCAATCGGCGTAACCTGCTTCGGTGTGGTCGACCGGCGCACTGCTCGTCACGGCCCCAGTCACCTTGGCGACTGCTCTCTCCCATGCGGATCGCACACACCGGGAAGCAGGCGAACCGGAGGCTGGCGTCAGCGGCCGCCGTTACATGGTGTTGCGAACTCAACGCAGCAAGGATGGGCGAGGCGTTGTGGAGCATTTGCGACCTCCACCGGAGGGCGTCGGCTCGCGTCGCGACGATCGTCGGCACTGCCAGGGCCCTCGTCCGTACAGCTCGACGGGGCGGAGGGCTCGCATGCGTCGTGCGTCGGCCCCGCGCCACACGTGTCACGACCGGCTCCTACGTCTCGGAATTGACGGCCACCGTGTTGATCTGCTGGCTCCTCGCCAGGTTCACCTGGACCATCGGCAGGCCCAACCTGCGGACGCGGGCCAGGGTTTCCACCGCCTAGGAGGACCTGCGGTGGGCGCGATCGATCTTGCGTCGGGCGTAGTCCGCCTGCCTGGCGGTCTGGTCCCTGGCCTCGACGGTGGCGAGTTCGAGCCAGCTGACGAGGTGCCATCAGATCGACGCCCGCTCCGCCGAGAGCCGCTCGATCGCCGTCGCGTCCTCACCTTCCATGTCGATGCGGACCCCGTCGATGCTCTTCCAGGATCGCCTCCCGGGCGAGGAGGTGCCCCCCCGGCCCGAGCGCCCTCCGGAGCCACTCGGCCGACGATCCGCAGCGGAGGGCCATCTCCCTCCCGCGGCCGGGGTCGGCGAGCAGGGCGTGGATCTTCGGGAGCAGGATTCGTCCCGCTTTTCCGCTCGTACGGGGACTCAGTTCGTCTCCGCCCCGGGGGCCGGGGCCTCGACGACCTCCCGAGGGTTGATCGGTGGATGTGGCCGGATGGGTGGCCGCATCGCGGGCATGCGGCTTGCGAAACGGTCGAAGCGATGATGAAGGCGTCGCGGTCCGGGGCGACGTCGACGGAGCGGATGGCGAGTCCGTCGAGGTCGGGCCCGTTTATGACCTAGTACCTTCGGGGTCGGCGAGGTCGAGGCGTCGGCCCGACGTTCCAACCGACCGGATCATCAAAACCGCGGGAGAACCATTCTCGCGCGATCGTCGACACTTATGCCTGGATGCTTGTCGCGTCGTCGACCGGTATCGAAAATCGGTCCGTGTCTTCCGTGCTGCGACGTCTCGTGGCGGCCATCTCCACCACCCTCCAGGACGATCACCCCGCCGTCGACGGGCAGGACTCCGGGCGTGTCACCAACGCCTTGCGGCCGGCTTGCATGATCCCGATCAGGGCCCGGAACCCAGCCACCTCGGCCCTCCGTTCGCGCACCGACCTCGGTCCTTTTTGGCGGAGCTTGCCGTTGGCGGCCGATCGGGCCTTGCCCTCGGCCGTCCTCGGCCCGGTGGAGTGCTCCCACGCCCTCCCGGCCAGGGCCGCCTGGCGCAACCGCTCACGCCCGGCGTCGCTGAGCCCGAGCCGCTTCTCGCGATTCCTGCGGCCCGCCTCCACCCGCAGCGGGTTCGGGCAAAGGGATCGTGCTGTCGCCATGCTCGTCGCCTCCCGGGTTACTTCCTTGTTCGCTGTCGAGGCCTTTGCAGTTCGCCCCGTGCGGCGCGATGGCCCTGGGGTCCATCGCCGCCTCGCCGGCCGAGGCGGCCTGACCCCTGGCCGGGGCGCGATAGGTCCGCAGCGCCAGAGCTGATCGACGAAATTCGCCCATCAGCAGCACCGCCAGCCCGCCGCAGACCTTCGCCTCCTCCAGGCCCTCGGCGGTAGCCGACCTGTAGTGGAGCCGCCCCACGTTGAGGTGGGCGAGAGCGAGCTGCTCGACCAGCATCACCTCGACCGGGTCCGTCGGCCCTCCACAATCGGCCAGGAGCTTGTCACGGAATTTCTTGTAGGCCGCGAGGTCGGGCTGGCGCAGCACCGACGCCATGCTCGCGAACATGAATATGGCGCCGCTCGTCTCGGCCAGCTGGGCGGCGAAGTGGTCGCTGACCTGCTCGGCCGCGGACGCGGTCGCCTTGGCGGCGTCCCGCGACGTTTCCGCGCTTCGCGCGTCAAACGGCGGGGAGGCGTCGGGGGCGGGGCGAACGCCACCGTAAGCGTCGCCTCGCTCCTCGGCCGAGACGACCCTGGGGCCCCGGCTCGGCGTCGTCACCCGTTCCTCGCCGGCGGAGGTCACCCGGTTGGCCTTGATGAAGCTAATGGCGGTCGCCATGCGGGGCCTTTCTCGAATCGGGGGGATTAACATGAATAATGTTATTCACATCGCGGTACGGCCGACGTGATCAAGCGGCCACGTCGTCATGGCTCAATCTTAATCCGGGGGCGCGGAACGGCCCGAAGCGAGGGGGAGGGATTCGAGTTGCCCGTCGAGGCGGCGGACTGCATGAGCAGGGGAAACACCGCCCCGCCGCTCGGGAGCTCGACGCCGAATATCCCGCGATGCCCGGGTTCCGGTTCGCGGGAAGCGGCGAGGCCCAAGTCGTCGGGGGCCGGGCCGTCGACCAGGGAATCGAGGCGGGTGACCTCACCGCACCGGGGGCACCTGACGCGGCGACCCTTCGCGGCGTCGTCCTTGACGTTCAAGATCGCGGAACAGGACTGGCAGGATGCTCCGAACATCGAGGGACTCTGAGGGGAGCGACCTAGTGGTCAGTTGGGAGCATCGTAGCACGCCGGACGCTGCGAGTGGAGACAAGGGAGCCGGAATGTAAGGCGTGTACGGACTACACAGCCCACGGTGGTGGGACGGGCGGTGCCGGGGTAGGGACGGAGGAGAGGGGGGCACCTGCCGCGGGAGGTCGCTGAAGAAGATGGGGTGGTGGCATGCGGGGTCTGATGAGTCGGGCCGTGGTGGCGAACCATGGGTGATCCGGTGGGATGGGAGGTCAGCCCGTCGGCCTCAATCACCCCAACCATGTGGCGGCCCCCGCTAACCATGTGGTGGATTGTTTTTCCGCAAGCCAATGCCCGCGGGTTGGTTACATCGCTAACCATGCGGTCCATGCGGCAAATTCCCATTTGTTACTCCCCTGGAGGCACTCCTCTCTCCTTTTTGTTCCCATGTACGAAGAAGTAGTTTAGAGCATTCCCACATGGCCCACATGATTGAAATCGCAAGGTGCTTTCCAACAGATGGTTGCGGTAATTCGTGGGCCTGAATCCACCATATGGTCTGCCGCATGGTCCTACATGGTCTACATGGTTGGCCGGACTGTTCCCCTTCCAAAATTGGCCTACAGGCCGCAGGCCGCAGGGGTGGGGGTCCGGGGGAGGGGGAGGCTGGGCCATGCTGATAAATTCAACATAGTGAAACATCAGTGTCAACCGATGCCACGGCTCCGGTACTATCTAGAGTAGAGGGGACGCGAGGATGGCGGCCCCAACGCCTCGAACCACGCTCAGCCGAGGAACCCCGATGGCACCCCGCCCGATCACCAGCCCTCGCCGCATCATGTTGAGCATCGACCCGGACCCCGCCGCCACACTCGGCCATGACCCCGAGACGATCGGTTCGCCGGAGGTCCGGGCCGTCCTCCTCGAGTACGCCCAAGTAGTCGAGGCCGCCGCCCGCGAGGTCGCCCAGGTGTTCAGCGAGGCGGAGTGGCGGGCCCTCGCCAAGGCCGTCACCGGCGACCTCGGGACGAAGATCACCCCCAAAACCACCCTCGTGATCTCGACGCTCGACGTCGCGGGTGCCTCCGCCGAGTGGTACGCCGTCTTGACTGAGGGGGGGGGCGCCGAGCTCGTCGCCAAGGTGGCGAGACTCTCCGAGGCCCAGTCGGCCGCCGTCCTCGCCGCGACTCGGTGGGCTCGCGGTAGCGGACCCACGACGCTCGAAAACAACTCCTGGTGGCTGCCCAGCTACCGTCGGGCCCGCGCCGCCTCTGCCGCCGCCGCCGCGGAAGGGGGTGTCCTTTGACTCACCCCGAGTCCGAATTCCTGAAGGGCCTGGACGCCCGCGACACGACCCTCGCCCTGCTCGAGATGGGCTACTGGCCGATCCCCATCTATGGGGAGGACGCCGGCCTGGACGCCTACGAGCGGCCCCTCTCCGGCCGGCCGATCGGGCTGGGTTGGGGGCGGGCCCGCCACACGCCGGCCGACCTCTCCGAGACCTTCCGCCGGAACCCGTCCGCCGGCGCGGCCCTGGGGATCGGGATCGGCCGGGCCCCCGGCGGGCGTTGTCTGGTCGACTTCGAGGTCGACGACGACCCGGCCGGGCCCGCCCTGGGCGACGACTCCCGCGACCGCTTCCTGGGCGAGCCCCTCGACGTCCGCTCGACGCTCGCCGTCCAGTCGCGCCGGGGCATCCGGTCCCTCTTTTCGATCGACAGCAGGACCTGGCTCGCGATCGTCGACGGCGCCCTCAAGAGCGTCGTCCATCCGGCCGACCACCCCGGCCTCGAGATCCGCCTCGGGGGCCTCGATCCGGCCCCGGAGGGGCTGGCGAGGCTCCCGAAGCAGGTCTGCTCGACGGTCGCGCCGACCGTCCGGGCCGGCTTCAGGCGGTACTGGATCGGCGGGGACCAGATCACCCCGCTGCCGCAGCCCGCGATCGACCGCCTGCTCGCCATGGCCGACGCCGCGCGGAAGGCGAAGATGACCGCCGCCGAGGCCGCCCTCGCCGCCTTCGACGAGTCGATCTTCGAGGACGACCCCGCCAAGAAGGACGACTTCGAGGCCTGGAGGCTCGCCAAGGTCGCGAAGTACGTGCTCGCGCTGCCGGCCTCGATCGAAGGCTGCCGGGGCTCGGACGCCCTGTTCCGGGCCGCCTGCGTCATCACGGCCCGCGGGATCGTGGACCGCCCGACCGCCCTCCTGCTGCTGCAGCTCTACAACCTCCGGAAGGCCAGCCCGACCTGGTCGGCCGCCGAGCTCGAGCACAAGTTGGACGATGCCTTGGCAACCGTGACCGCCGACCCCGCCGGATTCGCCCCGCTGGCGAAGCTCCGGGACTGGTGGCCGGGTGGGAAGAAGAAGGGCCGGAAGGCCCGGAAGGAGGAGGAGGCCGCCTGAATCGGGCCGCGCGGGGCCGGCCGGATCGCCGGTCTCGGATAGCGTCGGAGGTCGTGCCGCGGGAGCGACGCCCCGCGGCAGATCCAACTGAAGCGCAGGACGCGCATAAAAAGGGCCCGGCCGAGATGTCACCTCGGACGCGGGCTTGGTGAGGCTAGACGTGCATCAGGATAACATGCCGCCGTACAACGGGTCGAGTCAGACCCACGAGAATGCCAAAGAGATCCCGGCCGTCGCCCCGGCCGCCGGCGCCAAGACGGCCGACGCCGTCGCCACCCTCCACGCCCTTGTCGCCCACGCGATGGGCCAGCCCTCCTCGCAGCTCGGCGGCGACGGCCAGTCGGCCGCACCTTCCTCCCCCCAGCCCGCCGTCGATGACTTCGCCGGCGTGGCCCCCGACGACCCGTTCCAGTTCGTCCGCGACCACCTAGCCGCCCGCATGCTGGACGGCGTCCCTACCATCCGCTACCACCACGGCGACTTCCTCGCCTACTCGGGGGGGACCTGGCGGGAGCTCGACGAGCAGTCGGTCGACGACGACCTGATCGGGGCGATCCACACACGCATCAGGTGCCTCAACCTTGAGGCCGCCCTCACCATCGACAAACCCCCCGCGCCGCGGAGGTTCCTGATGGCCGACCTCGCCGCCTCCAAGGTCGTGCTCCGTCGGGAGGTCGCCGTCGGGACCGAGCCGATCCCGACCTGGGTCGCCCCAGGATACGACCACCCGGCCGACTCCCTGATTGCCGCCCCGAACGGCCTGGTCCCGATCGCCAGCCTCGTCGCCAGGGCCCCCGTCGTCCTCCCCCCGACGCCCCGGCACTTCACCCGGACGGCCGTCGACTACGAGATCCCGGCCGCGGTCGGCGAGCCGACCGAGTGGTTCAAATTCCTGAATTCCCTCTGGCCCGACGAGCCGGAGTCGATCGAGACCCTCAAGCGGTGGTTCGGCTACATCCTGTCCGGCAAGACGCACCTCCAGAAGATCCTCGTCTTCCTGGGCCCACCGCGGTCGGGCCGCGGGACGATCTGCCGGGTCCTGACCAGGATGCTGGGCGAGGCCAACGTCTGCTCGCCTACGCTCGGCGGGCTCGCCGGCCAGTTCGGCCTCGCCTCCCTGGTCGGCAAGTCGCTTGCGATCGTCGGCGACGCCCGCGTCTCGGGGAGGACCGATTCGGCCGTCGTCGTCGAGCGGCTGAACGGGATCTCCGGAGAGGATCCCCAGGACGTCGAGCGCAAGTACAAGGCGTCCAGGAAGGAGCCGATCGGGGCCAGGCTGATGATCGTCTCCAACGAGATGCCCCGGCTCCCGGACGCCTCGGGGGCCCTGGTCGCCCGCTTCGTCGTGCTCCGGCTGACCGAGTCGCACGTCGGCCGCGAGGACCGCGGCCTCGAGGCCCGGCTCATGGCCGAACTGCCGGCCATCCTCTGCTGGTCCGCCCAGGGCCTCCGGGAGATCGAGGCCGGGGCCGAGCTGGGCCAGCCCGAGTCCGGGCTCGACCTCCTCGACGGCCTCGACGAGCTCGGGTCGCCGATCAAGACGTTCGCCGCCGGGTGCTGCAACGTCGGGCCCGAGCACACCGTCTTCGTCGACGAACTGTACCGCGAATGGTGCGGCTGGTGCGAGTCGCACGGCCACGAGCCGGGGTCGTCGGCCAACCTCGGCAAGCTCATCCGCGCCGCCGAGCCCAAGGTCAAGAAGCGACAGTCGACGAGGAACGGCCGCCCGGCCGCCAAATACCAGGGGATCGGCCTGGTCGGCGGCCGGGGCCCGCTGTTCCCCGAGCCCTCCGCCGTGACCCGCGAGCGGGATCGACGCGAGGCCGAGGCCGCCGCCGCCCCACACTACGACCAGTCCTTCTGACGCCCCCTTCCATCGCCCCGCCCGCGTCGGGCGGGGCCTCCCTGGCTTCCTTATCAGAACAGGAACCCAACCATATCCCGTCTCGACGACATTCTCGATCCCGCCGCCGACCGCCGCCGCGCCGAGATCGTCGCCGACGCTTTCCTCCGCGGGGCCGTCGAGGACTTCCGGGCCGCCGCCGCCTGGGCCGTCCGAGACAACAAAGATCCCGAGGACGTCTGTCTCACCGGCGAGATCGTCGACGACCCCGATCCCCTGTTCCGGGCAATCATCGCGGCGGCGGGGGACGAGTTCAACGCGACCCTCGTCGAGCTGGGACCCGACCAGGACCGTTGGACGCTGGGGTTGGAGATCTCGCGGGCCTGCATCGCCATCGCATCCGGGCCGACGTCGCCGCCTGACTCGACGCGGCAGAGGGCTGCGAGGGGTACGCAATTTCGATGTCAGCGAATGCCCTCTCGGTCCCCGTGGTCGCCCTGAAGTTGGCGCGCTTCGAACCTTACAGGGTCCTCGCGTCGGTCGATCTGGATCTTGATTTGCCCGACGGCCGCCGCCAGGGCCCTCCTCGTCGACCTCCTGGCCCGCGACCGTCGAATACCGGCGGCCGGCCCTCTCTGTTCCTCAGATCGAGGCCAGTCCGATGGCAGGCTCCGTAGGTCCCGTGACGGACGGATGCTCCGTGGTCGGCACGACTCCTCCGGCTACCGGCAGGTCGCCTGCAGCGGTCGCGGCTTCCTCGCGTGTCGACTGATCGCCAAAGCCTTCCACGGTCCCGCCCCGACGATTCGCCCCGGGGTCGATCACCTCGACGGGGTCAAGACCATCAACGCCCCGTCGAATTTGGAGTGGGTCTCGCACTGCGAGAACATCCGCCGGGCCTCGGCCCTGGGGCTGCTCACGCGGGGGCCCGCCACCGCGACGCCAAGCTCTCCGAGGACGACGTCCGTGCGATCCGCCGCTGACTGTCGCCGCGTCGCGAGACCTACCGGGCGATCGCCCTCGATTACGGAGCCGACTCCATTTCGATCAGGCGGATCCAAACCTGCCGCGCGTGGGCCTTGGTACGCTGAGTGCGAAATTAGTGTACATAATTTTGAATCATGACAATCTAATTCCACCACCCGTCCCGCCGCCGAACGTGGTCGCGCCAGGTTGGGCTACGTGCAATTCGAGGCGTCCGCTTACAACTCGTGTATGGCCACCGCGGATCGCAGGGGGCCGCACCGAGGAGACGCCGTCGTGACCGAATCGCAACAGCCCCTCACCGTCGCCCAGGCCGCCAGGTTCTATCCTGGCGGCACCCACACCGGCACGATCATCCGGCACATCACCCGGGGCGTCCGGACGCCGCAGGGCGTCGTCAAGCTCGAGGCCTCCAGGATGGGGGGGAGGTGGACGACCACTCTCGAGGCCATCGAGCGGTTCCGAGCGGCCTGCACCGTGAGGTCCGGCGGGGAGGCCCGCCCGTCCCGGACGTCCTCCCACGCCAAGGCCGAGGCCTACCTGGACGCCATCGGCCTCTGAGCGGCGGTCACCCCACGGCCCGCGCCACCTCGCGGGCCAGTCCTTCGAGCCGTTCGGCGTAAAGTTGGGTCGTGTCCGCCTTGGCATGGCCGAGCACGGCCTGCGCGGCCTCCAGGCCGAACTCCCGGCGGACCATCGACGCCGCCGCGTGCCGAAGCTGGAGGGGTGACCAGCGGTGCCTTTTCCTCCACGCCTTCAACTCCTCGGCCTCCATTCGGGTCGGCCGTCGCGTCCGGCTGGACCTGGCCCCTGACAGAGTCGGGTGTGGGAAGGCCCGGTCGCAGGCCCTCGCGATCGCCTGGGCGTATGCCCGACGGTCATAACGGTCGCGGACCTTCCTCGCGCCGGGACGGGCCGACTCGCGGGGGTCGAACAGGTACGCCGCGGCGTCGCGGCCGAGGAGTGGCTCGAGAACGGCCCGGGCCTTGGGCCCGATCGCGATCACGCGGTCGGCACCCCGGTGCGAGCCCTTGTGTCCGGCCGGCCGGTACTCCCAGGGGTCCGACGACCGGTTCAGATCCGCGCCCCGCATGGTCAGCACCTCCCCGACTCGGCACCCCGAGAGGAGCTGGACCCGGACCATCGCGGCGACCGCCCGGGACATGTGGGGCAGGGCCGCCTCCACGTCCGCGAGGGCGACGGCCCCGATCCCGGGGGCCTCCGGGGCGGTCGTCCGGTTGCGTCGGAGCGGTTCGATCGTCATGAGGTCGGCATGGGTCGCGGTCGGGACGAGCCGCTCGGAGGCCGCCCATTTCCACGCCCGCCGGACCCGGTTGATCCGGGCGTTGATCGTGGACCGACTCAACCCCGAGTCGACCATCGCCGCGCGGACGGCCTTCAACTCGTCCTGCCTAAACTCCGCCGCGGGGAGGTCGCCGTAAAGGCGTCGGACGGGCCGGAGCGCGTCCTTGAAGTTGTCGGCCTCCCCGGTCGGGGCGCCGGTCGAGGAGAGGTAGTAGCCGATCGCGCGCTGCATGAACGCCGCGACGAGTTCGGATACTGAGCATGACGCCGGGACGACGGCCGGCCGCCTGTCGCGGGCGAGCCATTCGGCGATCGTGCGTTCGTACTTCGAACGGCACTCGGGGGTGCCGAACTTGCCGAGGAACACCTGCTTGCCGTCGATCCGGACGTAGCCGTGACCCGACGATCGGTGGAGCTTCAGCTCGGGGATGGGGGAGTTCGACCTGGGCATGCGAGCCTCCAGAGCTGCCCGCGTCGTGGAAATTCCACGTCGGGGGGAGCTTTCGGGGCCGCACACCGTCCGTCCGGTGGTACGCAAACCTTGCGTTCGGCTGGGTTTGGGTCAAGAGCGGGCGAGGGGATTCGAACCCCTGACGTCCAGCTTGGGAAGCTGGCATTCTACCACTGAATTACGCCCGCGTGGCGAGGTGGCCGTGGGCACCACCCCGTCGATTCGTGGTCATCATAGCGGCGGATGGGGTGGAGGGCAATGGGGAGCCGGCGAGGAAAATGGATCGCGGGGGGGAGCGGGGGGAACTCGAGTTGTCGGCTCGCGGCGGAGATGGTAAGAGGAGGGCCCTTCGGCGCTCTGGCGGCCATGTCTCGACAAGTCGCTAAAGCATGGATGCTCGCCGAGGTCCTGTCTCTTGGGCGCGGATCGACATGAAGAATTTCGTCCGGCTGGTGAAGACGGCCTGGCCTTATCGCTATCGGTTCGGCGTCTCGATCGCCTGCGCCCTGATGGTCGCCCTGCTCTCCTTCCTGGAGCTGGGGGCCGTCCTGCCGGTGCTGAAGATCCTCATCAACAACGACAACCCCCAGCGATGGATCTCCACCAAGATCGACTCCATCGCCGAGAATCTCGACCAGCTCGCCGCCCAGCGCGAGGAACTGGATCGCGTGGCGGCCGCCTTCGACGGCGGCGGGGCCGTCGCGTCGCCCCTCGCCGGGCGGTTCGCCGAGCTTGAGGCCCATATCGCCGAACTCCGCGCGGAGCTGGACGACCGCCGCCGCAGGGTAGACCTCCCCGACCAGCCGGGCTTCGCCGCGCAGTCCCTCGCCCACGAGGCCGCCGAGATCCAGCGCCTCCAGCGCGCCGAGCGCATCGCCGACGCCCGCTGGGAGGAGCTGAGCCGCGCCAGCCGATGGCTCCACGACGGCGACCGCCGGTCGTTCGACCGTCGGGTCGACGAGGTCGGCCGCAGGCGCGACTCCGAGGCCTGGTGGCGGGACTTCTACCTGAGGATCAAGCCGACCGTCTACGAGTATTTCCCGTCCGACCAGTTCCAGACGCTCTGCGCCCTGATGGGGCTGGTCATGATCGCGGTCATGATCAAGGGGGTGTTCACGTTCTGCCAGGAGGTCCTGGTCGCCGACGTGATGCAGCACACGCTGTTCGACCTCCGCAACCGCTTCTTCCGGCGCACCACGAACCTTGACATGGCCAGCTTCTCCGAGCAGGGCTCGTCCGACCTGATGGCCCGGTTCACCAGCGACATGGACTCGTTCGCGCAGGGGCTCAGCACGATCCTGAGCAAGCTGATCCGCGAGCCCTTGCGGGCCGTGATCTGCCTCTCCGGCGCGTTCTGGTTCAACTGGCGGCTGACCTGCCTGACGCTGGTCGTGGTGCCGATCTCCGTGTACGCCACCTATCGCGTCGGCCGCCTGATGAAGCGGGCCGTGCGGCGATCGCTGGAGAGCATGTCGTCGATCTACAAGATCCTCCAGGAGACCTTCCAGGGGATCAAGGTCGTCAAGGCGTTCGGCATGGAGCGGGTGGAGCGCAGGCGGTTCTTCCTGGAGACGAAGAACTTCTACAGGAAGAGCATACGGGTCGCCATGATCGACTCGATGTCCGACCCCGTTCTGGAGATGCTCACGCTGGCCACGGTGGCGATCGCGCTGCTGTCCGGGTCGTACCTGGTCCTGAAGCAGTCGATCTTCCTGGATCTGGGCCTGTTCAAGATCCAGCTGGCGTCGCAGGTGATGGCGATCGAGGATCTGCTGACGCTCTACGCGATCATGGCCGGCGTGTCCGACCCGATCCGGAAGCTGTCGAACGTGAACTCGAAGCTCCAGCGGGCCTCGGCGGCGTCGGACCGGATCTGCGCCCTGATGGACCGCGAGCCCCAGGTGACCGACTCCCCGAGCGCCGAGCGGAAGCCGACCCACCGGCGGACGATCGAGTTCGACGGCGTCCACTTCTCCTACCCCGGGCGCGACCCGCTGCTGAAGGGGATCGACCTGACGGTCCGCCACGGCGAGACGATCGCCCTGGTGGGGCCCAACGGGTGCGGCAAGTCGACCCTGATGAACCTGCTGCCGAGGTTCTGGGACGTCGACTCCGGCGCGATCCGGATCGACGGCGTCGACGTCCGCGAGATCCGGGGTCGCGGGCTGCGTCGGCTGATCGGCGTGGTGCCGCAGGAGACGATCCTGTTCCAGGACACCATCGCGCGGAACATCGCCTACGGCGACCCGACCGCCGGCCGCGACGCCATCATCGAGGCGGCGAAGCGGTCGTACGCCCACCAGTTCATCTCCTCCCTGCCCGACGGCTACGACACCGTCATCGGCGAGCGCGGGCACGGCCTCTCCGGCGGCCAGCGCCAGCGGATCGCCCTGGCCCGGGTCATGCTCCGCGACCCCTCGATCCTGATTCTCGACGAAGCCACCAGCGCCGTCGACATCCAGGACGAGGCGCTGATCCGCAAGGCCATCGAGGAGTTCTCGCGGGGCCGGACCACGTTCCTGATCTCGCACAGCATGGGCGCCATCCAGTTCGCCGACCGCATCGTCCTGATCGACGACGGCCGCGTCGCCGCCGTCGGCACCGACGCCGAGCTCAGGCGCACCAGCCCCCTCTACCGCCGCCTCCACGACATCCACTACCACCGCGAGAGCGCGTGAGGCCCCTCCCGGGCGGAATCGCGAGCATCGGGTCGGCAGCCTCTTGCCTCGCGAACCCGCCTGGGATACCATGTGTCCGTCGGTCACACACCCGCACCCGTAGCTCAATTGGATAGAGCATCGGTCTACGGAACCGAAGGTTATAGGTTCGAATCCTATCGGGTGTACTCCGGGGCCCCTGGCCCCCCATCGCTGCGGCCCCCGGGCCGACAGGCCGTCTCGATCGGGCATCCCGCCCATCGCGTTCCACACCGCGGAGTCCGTGGAGCCGGCCATGCCCCAGACGCCCGGCTCCTCCATCTTCCGGACGATCCGGCTCGTCTACGGGGCCCTGTTCGTCCTGGCGACGGCCTGCGCCTTCGGGGCTTACTGGTTCTGGCCGGGGGTGATCGCCTGGCTCTTCCTCCTGCTCGGGGCGCTGGCCCTCCTGGGCGGGGTCGCGATCACGCAATTGCTGGCGCGGTTCCGGATGATCATCTGGCTCCTCCCCTACCTGGGGCGATTGCGGACGATGCGCGCCGCACGCCTGGACGGGCGCGAAGGCGAGGCCCGGCGGAGGCCGGACGGTCGCTGAAATCCGCCCGCCTCCCGATCGCGACCGCCGCGCGGGAGCCGAAATCGAGGACGGAACATGAATAGGCTCCCGCGGTCCACGGCGACGCTCCTCCTCGGTTCATGGCTCTTGGCGGGCGCGGCCCACGCCCAGCACGGGGCGACGGTCGACGTGTCGGAGCCGGTGAGCCTGGCCGCGGCCTGCGGCGCGAAGTCGAGCGAGGAGGGCTGCCACGGCGGGACCCAGACTCGGATCTGTCGGACGGCGCACGGGACCTACGCGGCCTTCCTGGGGAAGGGCGAGGACGGGAAGGTCGTCATCCACGTCGTCCGGATTCGCGACGGCCGGCCCGAGCGGCTCGCCTCGCTCCCCACGAGCCTCGCGGGGAGCAACAGCGTCCAGGTCGTCCGCGACGCCGACGATGAGGTGTTCATCATCGCCCCCGGCACGGTTTACGCCGACGGGAAGGAGCGCGCCGCGCTGACGGCGTACCACGTCGATCGGGACACCGGCGCGACGACGGATTACCGGGCGACGGTCCCGTTCGAGGGCGGGCGTAGCTTCGGCTACGGCGTGGCCCTGCTCGACGCCCCCCGCCGCGCGGCCTACGCCCTGTACAGCGGCGGCGACGCCCCCGGCTACTTCGCCTGGGTCCGGTTCGACCTGGACGCGAGGCGGTGGGCCGACGCGGCGGTCGTGGCCGAGATGCCGTTCCGCCACTGCTACAGCTACGGTTTCCCGGACGGGGCCGGCGGGGCCGTCATCGTGTCGGAGCGCGACATCAAGGTCGAGACCGCCGGCATTTCACCCGGGGACCCCGGCTGGAGGGGCCACGCGAATTACGTCTGGGACGAGCTGCGCGCCTTCCACGTGCCGGACCTCGGGCGTCCCGACCATCGGGCCGTCGACGTGGAAGCCGCCGTCTACGACAAGCCGGCCGGGCTCTACCCGAACGTCCAGAACAATTTCGGCGGCGACACGTTCATCGACGCGCGGGGGTTCATGCACGTCCTCTACCGATCGTCCGACAACAATCGGACGAAAGGGAGCTTCAATCGCCACGCCGTCCTGGACCCGGGGCTCCGGGTCGTCTCGAACGAGTTGCTCTCGTTCCAGGAGGGGGCGTCGATGCGGATGTTCCAGTCGAAGGGGGGCCGGCACCACATCGCGGCGATGCCCTACGACGGCCCCGCCCGGATCCAGGTCTGGGGGGCGGTCGACGCCGACAGCCGGGAGTATGAGTTGCTGACGGAGAAGCGGCTGGCCGCGGGCGTGAACCCGTCCTACGCCGGGCTCGCGATCTCGTCGCCCAGGAACGGGTCGATCCAGGACGACGTGGTCGACGCCCTGTTCCCGTCCGGCCACGACTTTCACCACTTCTCCATCCGGTTGAGGTGAGGCGCCCGCGCCGGTCGGGGGCGGATCGCGGATCTCCGGGAACTTTTCGGCCTCGGCCGGCAACTACCGTATAGATGGCCCTCGCGGTAGGATCCGCGGGACCCGCCCGCTTCTCAGGATCACTCGCGCCGATGCCGCTCCGTCGCACGTCCATCATCCTCTGGTTGGCCATCTACACGGCGATCACGCTGTGCGGCCCCGGCCTTCACCAGTTGACGGGCGACGACCACGGCCATGTCTCCGCCGCCGGGCACCCGGACGATTGCGGGCCGACGCGGGGCGAGCCCTCCTCGTCGGTCGCCTCCATCGAGGTCGCCCCGGCGGACGACGACGGGCACTGCCCCGTCTGCGCCTACCTATCCCAGGTCCAGGCCGCGCCCGACGCGGCCCCGACCGAGGACGCCGGGCGCGTCGCCCACGCGCCCGAGCCCCGCGCCGCGGTCGAACCTCTCGCCGTCGCCCCCCTCCCCTCCCGCCCCCGCGCCCCGCCGCTTCCGACGCCCGCGCACGCTTGACCGAGGCCGCCCGCGCCCCCTTCCGAGGGGCCGGCGCGCCCGCCCCGGCAGCCCGCGCCGACCGCGTCGCTTGCGATCCCACGGATTGAAGGGAAGGTCCCGGCGCGCCCGCGCCGGGGAGGGGGAGTCCGATGAGCGTTGGGATGGTTTCCATGACAAGGAGGCCGCGTCGAGGGTCCGGTTCGCCCTCCGACGGCCCGGGTCGATCCACGCCGGCGCGGCCCCTCGGAAGGGTGGCGGACGTGGACGACGACGAGTTCGCGCGGGAGGCCGGGCGCCACCTGCCCCGGATGACTTCAGCGGCCCGCCGCATCCTCCGCGACGCCGACCTGGCGGCCGACGCCGTGCAAGAGGCCCTCGTCGCCCTATGGCGGCACGACGTCCGCCCCGAGGACCCCGGCGCGTGGCTGCAAAGGGCCGTGACGCTCCGCAGTCTCGACCTGGCCCGCCGTCGCAGGCGGCTCCGCGACCACGAGGAGCGGGCCCGCCTCGGCCGCCCCGAGCGCTCCTCGCGCGACGACCCCGCCGCGGGGCTGGAACGCCGCGACCTCGCCCTGTCCGTCCGCGAGGCGCTCGCCCGGCTCCGCCCCGATCATCGCGAGATCCTCGCCCTCCGCGACGTGGAGGGCCTCGGCTACGAGGAGGTCGCCGAGGCCCTCGGAGTCCCCGTCGGCACCGTCCGATCCCGACTCCACCGCGCCCGCGCCGCCCTGGGCGCGGAGTTGCTCCGCCGGCTGCCGGAACTCCGCCCCGGCGAGCGGGATTGACCCCGCATCTCCGGGCGCCCGACCCCGCCCACCTTCATGTATCCAGAGGAAATTTCATGAGAACTCTGCTAAATCATCGGCGGCCGCGGGGCTTCACGCTGATCGAGCTGCTGGTGGTGATCGCGATCATCGCCGTGCTGATCGCGCTGCTGCTGCCGGCCGTGCAGGCCGCCCGCGAGGCCGCCCGCCGGGCCCAGTGCGCCAACAACCTGAAGCAGATCGGCCTGGCGATGCACAACTATCACGACGCCAACGGCGTCTTCCCCATGAGCACGACGTCCGCCCAGGCCGCGCCCGATGGGTCGTGCCGCAACGGGCTGTTCAGCTGGCACGCGACGATCCTCCCGAGCATGGAGCGGCAGCCGCTGTACAACTCCATCAATTTCTGGGTGGGGAACGCCGCCGACTGCTCCGACCCGAACGTCGGCATGTACGCCGCGACCATCCCGGCGTCCCACCCGAACGGGACGGCGGCGCGGGCCGTGGTCGGGGCCTATCTCTGCCCGTCGGAGTCGTATCAGATCTCGGAGACCATGGGGAGCTCGCGGCCGGCCCCGCAGAGCTACGCCGGCAACGCCGGCTGGACTCCCGACACGTCGGGCGCGATCGCCGGTGCCAGGATCGGGCGGCACAACGGGTTCATCGGCCTGGCCGACCCCGCCGGCCATGCGTCCTGGCACGTCGGCCCCATCTCGGTGGCCATGGTGACCGACGGCCTCAGCAACACGGCCGCCGCCGCCGAGCGCCGGATACCCCGCGGCACCGATCCGAACGACGTGGAGGCCATGCTCTCCGAGCCCGAGTCCTCGCGGTCCTTCTGCGCGGGGGGGGCCGGAGTCTCGCGGACCCTGACGGGTTGGCAGCGGTATTGCGGGACGGTCAGCTTCCCCGACCCGGCCTGGACCGTCTTCCCGGGGCGCGCCTGGATCTCTGGCTGGGGCCACGCGGGCGGCATCTACATGCACGTCCTGCCGATCAACGGCCGGAGCTGCCACATCTACGGCGGCGAGACGGACGGCAACATCCTGATCACGCCCGGCAGCGCCCACGGCGGGGGCTTGAACGTGCTGTTCGGCGACGGCTCTGTCCGGTTCGTCAAGGCCTCGACGTCCCATCAGGTCTGGTGGGCCCTGGGGACTCGCGGCACCGGCGAGGTGGTAAGCTCCGATGCGTTCTGACCCCGGGATGCCGGCGCGGCTGGCGGCCCTAGCCTGGGCGCTGGCCCTGGCGGCCGGCGGCTGCGGCGAGGGGGGCGGGTTCGTGGAGCGGTCGGGGGCGGAAGCCCTGCGGAGGCTCCCTCCAGAGGTCGCCGATCTGGTCCCCGAGGACGCCGTCCTTTGCCTGGACGAGGCCCGCGCCGACGGTGACTACCGGATCTGGATCCTGCGACGACCCGGCGGGACCTGGCTGGACCTGCCGGCTGAACGGCCCCGCGCCAAGGGGGCCCCCCAGGTCGAGTCCCACGACATGCCCCCCTCCGCGCTGCTCGGCGTGCTCCGCTCTCGGACTCCCGGCCTGGATCCGGGCGAGCCGGCGGAGCCTCGCTGCCGCTTCAGCCACTGGAAGCTCCCGGACGGGGCCGAGGTCCAGGTCCGCGAGCTCGTCACCGATCGCGGCTGGTTCGCCAGCGTCGAGCGCGTGGCGCTGTAGAGACAGGCGCGAGGGCCCGACGGCCCCCGCCCCCCGGCCGCCGCGGATGTACGCGGTGGCCCCTCCCGACGACGGGCCGACCCCCGGCCCGCGATATAACGCAAGGAATCGCCGACATGAAGACCCATCTATCCAAAATCGCGGGGGCCTTCGCCCTGGCCGCCGCCGTCGCGACCGCCGCTCCGTCGGCCCGGGCCGGCTTCGATGACAACCTGTACCAGTGGGGCCACGCCGACATCCAGGTGGGCTACGACGGCACCTCGCTGGGGCTGTCCTACAAGCTCGCCGGGACGGCCGGCGTGAACGGCTCGCCGGTCGGGGGGAGCGGGGCCGAGTTCGGGCCCGCCGACCTCTCGGTCGTCGTGCCCGAGCTGGCCCTGGGCACCGGCCACGCGTCCCTACCCTCACCGTTCGCCGGTGCCCCGCTCTACCTCATCAACCAGAACGCCCAGGGCTCGGCGACCCGCCCCTTCCTGGGCTTCGGGGCCGAGGGCATCGGGCCTGGCCTGTTCGTCGGCGACGAGCTGAGCATCTCGCTGACGGGGTTCTCCACCACGGCGGACGGCGGCCAATTCGTCCTGTTCCAGAACGGCTTCTGGTCCTCCCCGGCCATGAACTCCGCCGACGGATTCTCGGACGATACCATCAGCGTGTATCCCCTCGGGCACGACCATTACAACTGGGGCTTCACCGCGGCGGGGGTCTACGATCTGGTCTTCACCGCGACCGGGATGCCCATCGGCGGGACCGAGCTGACTACGACGGCGACCTTCCGCTTCGTCGTGGGGGACCAGCCGGCGGCCGTGCCCGAGCCCTCGGCCCTGGCGATGGCCGGCCTGGCCGTCGGCTGCGGCGCCCTGGTCGCCGCGAGGCGGCGCCGGGCCTGAAGCCCGGCGAATCCGCCGCGCCGCCGAGGATGGACCCCGGCGGCGCGGCGGGCGGATCAGGGCCGCGTGGACGTCGGGGTCATCCGCATGCCCTGGAGGTTCAGGGCCTTGCGGGCGAGCGTCGTGCCGACCGGCCGCGCGTTCAGGACGAACCGGCGCGCGTTGGCCCCGGCGTTCTCCGCCACGTTCCGGGCCCGGACGGGGGTCGAGTTCGTCATCCGGGCGGAGAGGCGGGCGAGCTGGATTTCGGGGTCGAAGCCCGTGGACCGCGACGCGATGGGCGTGCCCTGCGTCGAGGTGATCACCGGCTCGCGGCCCTGGGTCGGGGCGCCTAGCGTCATCTTCCCGATCCCCGCGCCGGCGCCCCGAGCCGCGACCGAGGTCGTGGCCATGTTCATGGGCGAGTAGGCCGCGAGGCCGCCCGCGCCGCGGGACGAGACGGCCACGTCGCCGTCGAACGCGACGACGTTGTTGGGCATGGCGTCGAGCAGCGCCCGGACGGCGGCCTGGTTGTCGGCCAGGGTCTTGAGGTCGTCGGCCGTGACGTTGCTGGCGACCCTCACGGCGTCCTGCGCGGCGAACAGCTCGGCGATCGCGCCGTCGGAGACTCCGGCGCCCTTGAGCGTCGCGGCGAAGTCGGCGCGGAGCTGGGCCTGCTGGGCCTCGGTGAACGTGCCGGACGCCCGGACGGCCTCGACGCCGTCCTGGAACGCCTTGAGCTGGGCGGCGTCGGGCGTCCCGGCCTCCGAGGCCGCCTTCTCCCGCGCGGCTCGCAGCGAGGCCAGGAGCCTGGGCGTGACCTCGGACCTGTCCTGCACGGCCTGGATGTCGGCCGACTGCTTGGCGAAGGCGGCGTCCAGCTTGCCCTGGGGCGTGGAGGCGTCGGCCGTGGAGCCGGCCGGGGAAGCCGGCATCGGCCAGGCGTTGCCCCCGGACAGGACGTAGAGCCCCTCGGGGCCGAACTGGGCGTCCGACCCGATCGGGATCCAGTCCGAGCCCGAGACGGCGTCGGGCGCCGGGAGGGACGTGGCTTCCCCGACGCGCGCCGGGAGCGTCCTGGGCGTCGCGTCGTGGGCCGGGAGGATGGTGACCTCCCCGGCGTGGGCCTGGGCGGCCAACGGCGCGGCCGGGTTGAGCCCGGCGGTCATGAGCCGGCGGTCCTCCAGCGCGGCGAGCGTCGGGGAGGTCGCCCGCCGGGAGGGGCGCCGGTACTGTCTCTGATTCATCGCGTCATTCCTTCCGTGGGATCGCGCGCCGTCGGGACGGGCGTCCTGCCGCGTCTCCTCGGCGAGCGAGGGCGCCGCGATCGTCGCGGCTCGGCGCGGGACGGATGTCGAGGGTGGATATGACGTGGATGCGGGCCGCCCGCAAGGGGAGAATCGTGGGCCGCGTCGGGAGGGCGACGACAAAACGCCCGAATCCCGGAATGTCGAATCAACCTCAAGACCGGCGACGAACATGCCGATATCCTGGGACCTTTCGCCGGACGCCGTCGCGGACGAGGGGGTTCAACGTGCCCGATTCGAGGACCCATCGGGGCATGGCGCCCGGCGATCGCGAATGGTTCGGGGTCGAGGCCCGGCCGGCGCTGGCGGCGGCCGTGGCCGACCTGTCATGGCTCCTCTCGCGGGGCTACGCGGAGCCCTCGGCGCTGAAGCTGGTCGGCGACCGCCACCGGCTGGTCGAGCGGCAGAGAATCGCCGTGCTCCGCTGCGCCGGGGCCGACGAGGCGGTGGCGGATCGTCGCGGCCGACGGATCGAGCCCGAGGCGCTTCGCGGCCGGCCGATCCGGATCGATGGCTTCAATCTGATCCTCACGCTGGAGTCGGCGCTCGGGGGGGCCGTCGTGCTGGGGGGCCGCGACGGCTGCTATCGCGACCTGGCGAGCGTCCACGGGACCTACCGCCGCGTCGAGGAGACCCGCCCCGCCCTGGAGGCGGCGGCCCGGGCGCTGGGGCGATGGGGGATCGGCCCGTGCGCGTGGCTGCTGGACGCCCCCGTCTCCAATAGCGGCCGGCTGGCCGCGATGGTCCGCGAGGCGGCGCCGGGTTGGACCGCCGAGGTCGTCCCGGACCCGGACCCCCTGCTCCGCCTCCCCGGCCCCGCCGTCGCCACCGCGGACTCGGGCATCCTCGGCCGATGCGGCGACTGGCTGAACCTCGCCCGCCTGATCGTCGACGCCGAGATCCCCGGCGCTTTCGTGGTCGACCTGGGGTGACGCGCGATCCGCCCCTCGCGCGGGCCGTCACGAGGGGGGGCCGAGGGTCCGATCGAGCTGCCGGAGGAACTTCGGCCGGTTGCGGTACCTCTCGCGGACGGCGGCGACGAGTTCATCCCACTCGCCGAGGCGGCCGAGCGCGTCGTGGATCGGCCGCAGTCTGGCGAGCAGCCCGGCGGAACGCTCGTAGGCCCGAGCCTCGGCGATGGGGAGGGCGCGATCCAACTGGGCCTTGTAGATCTCCAGGGCGCGGTCGGGACGCGTCGCGGCGACGGCCGCGGCGACCCGGTCGGCGTGGCGATCCGGGCTCTCGTGAAGGATGGGCGACTTCTTGCGGGCATCCGCCCTGAGCGCGTCGTAGAGGCCGAGGGCGGCATCCGCGTCCCCCTCGTCGAGGGCGATCTCGATCAGGACGCCGACGCGCGGGCGGGGGGCGCCGAAGCGGTCCCCATGCTTCAGGAGCGCGACGATCTCGTCGGGGACCGGCAGCGGCCACGACGGGTCGACCCTCAAACCGGCGGGCGCCGCGGGGATGGCCCGCTTGCCGGCCCCGGACTTCGCGCGGGGCTTCGATTCGCCCCATGCGTAGGGCATGCGGCCGGACCGGAGGAACTGGATCGCGGCGTCGCGGACGGCCGGCTCGACCCCCGCGCCCGCCGCAGCCTTCATCAGGGCGCCGAAGGTCGAGACGCCGGGGTCGTCGAAGAACTGGCGCGCGGCGTGGGCGGCCACGACGTCGCGGCGCCCGCGGCGGCCCGCCAGGTCGGCGAGCGTCATCGCCAGGCGGGACGCGGCGCCCAGGTCGGCGCCGTCCTCGTCCGCCAGCGCCTCGCGGGCCTCGCGCTCGGCGTCGTCGAGCCGGCCCTCGTCGATCAGGTACTGGATGAACGGGCCGCGATCGCCGGTGGCGCGGGCTTCGGACTCCACCAGCGCGGGCAGCTCGTCCTCGCGGCCCGACCTCTCCAGCGCCTCGGCGGCCCAATCGGCGAGTGCGTCGCGGCGGTACCGGGCGCCGTAATCGGCCGGGGGCTTCGCCGGGGGGAGCGCCCGGAGGCGGGCGAGCAGCGAGTCGGCGACGGCCGCCCAGTCGGTCGGCGGGGGCTCGGGCTCGAAGACGGGGTCGTCCGCGTCGCCCAAGACCTCGGCGGGGTCTTCCAGGTGGGCGTCGATCGCGAACAGCAGGCGCTCGGGGCCGGGCATCGAGGACTTCGAGACGGCCTCGAAGACGATCGCCAGGCAGCGGCGGAGGCGAGAGCCGGTCTCCCCCTCGTCGCCGGCGCGCTCGACCTGGGGGAAGCCCTTCGCGATCAGGTCGCGGCCCAGCGCGACGACGTCGTCGGCGCGGCCCAGCTCCATCAGGCGGCGGAGGACGCGCTCGACGGGGCGGTAGTCGGGCAGCTCGCCGTCGCCGTCCCAGTGGTCCAGCCATGGGTCGACGGAAGTCGCCGCCCTGATCTCGCGCCTGGCCTCGGAGACGAGGCCGGCGGGGTCCAGCTCGCGGAGGGCCACGGCATGGCGGAGCGCGTCGTAGACCTCGGGGACGGAGTTTGCGATCGACCAGACCGCCTCGGCCAGCTCCGCCTGGGACAGGGCCCGGAGGTGCTCGCGGATCCGGTCGTCCCAGGCCTTCGTGGCGCGGCGCGATCGCCTCGGCCGGGACTCGTCGTCGTAGGCTTCCGCGCGGGGCTCGTCGAGGTCATGCCAGCGGGGGTCGTCCTCGTCGGCCCGGGGGACCTCGCGCCCCTCGGCCAGGGCGTGGAGGTATTCGAGGATCGTCGCCACGGCGTGCTTGCAGGAGAGGCCGACGGGGCAGGAGCACATCGACTCGGGGAGCCGCCCGCCTTCGAGCCAGGCGTGGGTGGCGTAGTCCTCGGTCCCGGAGACGGTCGCCAGCAGGCCGCCGTCATCAGTGACGGCCAGGTCCTCGACCCGCCCCTCCTCCCGGTACGCCTCCCCACGCTTGAGAGCCTTCTCCCCCGCCCAGTCCTCCAGATCCTCCCGGCGGACCCCCCGCCAGCCATCCTCGGGCTTCCTCGCGGCCTCGTCGGACTTGGCGGCCTTCGATCGCGGCATGGCGGGGGCTCCTCTCGGACGACCCGGGGGGCGATGGCGTCCTCGGCCCGACTTGGCGCGGGTCCATGAACCACCTCACGAAATGTTCGCTCGCGAGGGCCCCGGAGTCCAGGGCTCGCCCCGACGTCGCCCGATCCAGCGTCGCGGGGTTTCGGTTCGCCGGCCCCCCCGGATGACGACGATGGAGGCCGCCGAGCCGCGCCCGCCGTTTTGTTTCATCACATCAACCGCCCATGTAATATGATTCTCATGAACCCTTCCGCGCCGGTGAGTTGCCATCGCCCGCGCCGGGCCCCCTCGTGGACGGGACGACGAAGATGATGGGTCGAATCTCCAGGAAACTGCGGCAGATTCGCACATTCTATCGACACTCGGCGACCCCCCTCGCCCTGTCGCTGGATGTCCTGAGGCTGAAGCGGCGCCCTTTCGTCGCCGTCACGCGGGATGGGCTCAAGCTGGAGATCTCGCCGGGCGGGGGGGAATCGTTCACTTTCTACGAGATCGTCCTCAACCGCGACTATTTTCGCGGCGGCGTCACCCTGAAGCCCGGGGACACGGTCGTCGACGTGGGTTCGAACATCGGATGCTTCTCCATCCTGGCCGGCTCGATGGTCGGCCCCTCGGGGCGCGTGATCGCGTTTGACCCCATGCCCCCGATGCTGGAGAGGCTGGTCGCCAACGCCAGGCTGAACGACCTGCGCAACGTCCAGGGCCGATGCGTGGCGATCGACGAGAAGGAAGGGACGCTGACGTTGCGGTGGACCCACAAGAACGACCGCGCCTCCGCGTACATGCTCGACGGCCCGACCCTGGGGACGACGACGTCCCCCTGCTGGACGATGGACCAGGTCTTCCGGGAGTATCGGATCGACCGGATCAACCTCCTCAAGATCGATTGCGAGGGGAGCGAGTACGGGATCTTCGAGTCGCTCTCGCCCGAGTCGGCCGGGCGGATCGATCAGATCGCGATGGAGGTCCATCCGATGCAGGGCAAGTCCCCCGAGGCGCTGCGGGTACGCCTGGAGGAACTGGGCTTCGAGATCATCCAGCTGGGATATCCCTGGATCGCCATGCGTCGCGACCGTCCGGCCTGACGGCCGCGCGCCGGACGGCCCCGGGCCTCGCGCCCCCGGCGAGGGCGCGAGGTCCTGGGAAAAGGACGCCCCGGTCGGCGTCCGGGTCAGGCCTCCGGGTCGTCGTCGATGTGGGCTTCGGCGTCGGCGTCGGCGACGCCGTCGTCGAGGATGTGGGGGCCGGTGGGGAGGCCGTCGTCGGGGGCCGGGCGGGGGTCGGCGGCCTCGGCCTCGCTGACGATGGCGATCTCCTCGTCGCCGCCCAGCTCCTCCTCGGGGAGCTTGGCGAGGCCGCCGACGGAGTCGCCGTCGTCCAGGCGGATGAGGCGGACGCCCTGGGTGTTGCGGCCGATGGAGCGGGTGTCGGCGACGCGGGTGCGGATCAGGATGCCGCGGGTGGTCGTGATCATGACCTCGTCGTCGTCGGTCACCTTGGCGACGGCCACCACGCCGCCGTTGCGGTCGCTGGTCTTGATGTCGATCAGCCCCTTTCCGCCGCGGTTCTGCGAGCGGTACTCCGACAGCGGGGTGCGCTTGCCGTAGCCGTTCTCGCAGACCGTCAGGAGGCTGGCGGGGTCCTCCGCGCCGTTGGCGACGACCATGCCGACGACCTCGTCCCCGTCCTCCAGGTTGATGCCGCGGACGCCGTGCGCCGGCCTCCCCATGCTCCGGACGTCGGACTCGTCGAACCGGACGGCCATGCCGCCGCGGGTGCTCAGGACGACGTGGTCGCCGGCCTTCGTCCGCGCCACGCCGATGAGCTGGTCGCCCTCGTCCAGGCCCAGGGCGATGATGCCGCGGCCGAGGGGGCGCTTGAAGGCGGTGAGGTCGGTCTTCTTCACGGTGCCGCGGCGGGTCACCATCATCAGGCTCTCGTCGTCGCGGAACTCGCGGACGGGGACGATGCCCGTGATCTTCTCGCCGTCGGCGAGCTGCAGCAGGTTGACGATCGCCCGGCCGCCGGAGGTGCGGGTGGCCATGGGGACGTCGTACACCTTCAGCCAGTAGACCTTACCGCGGTCGGTGAAGAACATCAGGTAGTCGTGCGTCAGCGCGACGAACATGTGCTCCAGGAAGTCCCCCTCGCGGGTGTTGGCGGCGGCGATGCCGCGGCCGCCGCGGCCCTGGGCGCGGTAGGTGTTGGGGGGCTGGCGCTTGATGTAGCCGTCGTGCGTGATGGTGACGACCATGTACTCCTCGCGGATCAGCGACTCCTTGTCGTAGTCGCCGATCTCCTCGTCGGAGATCTCGCTGCGCCGGGGGTCGGCGTACTTGGCCTTCAGCTCGCGCAGGTCGTCGCGGATCATGCCGAGGATGATCTGCTCGTCGGCCAGGATGGCCTCGTAGCCGGCGATGTCGGCGCGGAGGCCGACGTACTCCTGGGCCAGCTTGTCGGCCTCCAGGCCGGTGAGGCGGCGGAGCTGCATCGAGAGGATGGCGTCGGCCTGCATGCGGGTGAGGCTGGCGGTGGCCTTGGCCTCGGGGTCGTCGAGCGCCCGCTGGAGGATCTGGGCGGAGACCTCCAGGCCCATCAGCCGGGCGCGGGCCTCCTGGTCGTCGCGCGAGCTCCGGATGATCCGGATGATCTCGTCGATGTAGTGCAGGGCGATCAGCAGGCCCTCGACGATGTGGGCGCGCTGGCGGGCCTGGCGGAGGAGGTACCGGGTGCGGCGGCGGATGACGTTGACGCGGTGGTCGACGAACAGCCGGAGGAACTCCTTCAGCGGGAGCGTCCGGGGCCGGCCGTCGACCAGGGCCAGCATGATGACGCTGAAGGTGTCCTGGAGCGGCGAGTACTCGTAGAGCTGGTTGAGGACGACGTTGGCGTCCTCACCCTTCTTCAGCTTCACGACGATCCGGACGGGCTGCTTGCGGTCGCTCTCGTCGACGACGTCGGAGACGCCGGTGATCCGGCCGCCGTTGACCAGCTCGGCCAGCTTCTTGAGGAGCGGCTCCTTGGTGAGCTGGTACGGGATGTTGGTGAAGACGATGCGCGAGCGGCCGTCGGGCTGCTCCTCGATCGTGGAGGCGGCGCGGAGGATCACGCGGCCGCGGCCGCTGCGGTACGCCTCCTTCACCCCCATCCGGCCGCAGATGACGCCGCCGGTCGGGAAGTCCGGGGCGGGGAGGTGCTCCATGATCTCGTCGAGGTCGATCGCCGGGTCGTCGATGTAGGCGATCGTCGCGTCGCAGACCTCGCCGAGGTTGTGCGGCGGGATCGACGTCGCCATGCCGACGGCGATGCCCCCGGAGCCGTTCACCAGCAGGTTCGGGAACTTGCCCGGCAGGACGCGGGGCTCCTGGTACTTCTCGTCGTAGTTGGGCTGGAAGTCGACCGTGTCGTAGTTGATGTCCTCCAGCATCTCGGCGGCGACCGGGTTGAGCTTCGCCTCGGTGTACCGCATGGCCGCCGGCGGCAGGCCGTGGATGCTGCCGAAGTTCCCCTGCCCCGTGATCAGCGGGTGCCGCATGTTCCACCACTGGGCCATGCGCGCCAGCGTGGGATAGATGGAGTTGTCGCCGTGGGGGTGGTAGCGCTTCATCGTCTCGCCGACGATGCCCGCGCACTTGCTGGTGGCCGAGTTCGGCCCCAGGCCGAGATCCCGCATGGCCACGAGGATCCGCCGCTGCGACGGCTTGAGCCCGTCGCGCACGTCCGGCAGCGCCCGGCTGATGATGACGGACATCGCGTAGTTGAGGTAGCTCTCCTTCAGCTCCTCCTCGATGTCCAGCGGCACGGGCGGGAGCGGCTGTTCGGTCGGCAGTTCGGCGGTACTCACGGCGTCCCCGTTCCCCTCGTCAACGCCCGCCCGACGCGCCCGTACGCGCGCACGTCTTCGCAAGGCCCGTTCCAATCGTCCGATTGTAGCAAATCCGCCCCCCGCCCGCAACGCCGTGGCGGGGCCCACGGCGCTCGTTAAGTGCCGATCGGCCAACGCGTTCCGGGCTGGTCCCCGCGTCGGACGCGGCGCTCATCTCGGCGCGGCGGGGGCGGCGAAGATCAGGTCGCCCAGGGGCTCCCGGCCGAGGTTCGAGTCCTTCAGGCCCCGGTCGTCGACGCCGTCGGGGCCGACGGAGTAGACGACGAGCGTCCCGTCGACGGAAGCCGTCCCGAGCGGCCCGTCGCCGAACGGGTCGGCCGGGGTTCCGGGGAGGCCGGCCTCGCGGCAGGCGGCGGCGAGGTCGACCGGGTCGGCCCCGCCGTGGGTCAGCCGCCACCGCGCGATCGCGACCCGGGCCCGCGCGGCGCGGTTGTAGCACTCGCCGCGCGCCGCCGTCAGCGCGAGCAGCTTGTAATCCGGGATGAGGAGCTGGCACACCCAGGGTGATCTCGGGAAGCGGCCGCCCAGGTGCTTCGCCATCAGCTCGTCGTGCAGCCGCGCCCGGTCCGCGTACCGCGACGCCGCGGGGGAGAGCATCGTCCGCGTGAAGTCGTCCATCACCTCGCGCTCGCGGTCCCACCAGGGTCCGTGGGCGCGGATCAGGACCGCGAGGCCCCTCGGATCCGTCCTCCGGTCCTCCGGCGACATCAGCGCGTCCAGCGCCTCGGCCGCCTGGAGGGGCGTGACCTTCTCGTCGACGGCGCGACCCCCGGGCCCCGCCACTGCCCGTCGATTCTCGCGGAGCAGCCGGAGCGTCGTCCGCAGGGCGACGTACTCCGCCTTGACGCCGGTCTGGAAGCGGTCGACGCCCGCCGCCTCGTGCCGGCCCATCGCGGCGATCAGGCGATCGCAATGCTCCACCCGCAGGCCCCTCGAATCGAGCAGGAGCGGCACGGCGTTGTTGAAGACCTGGCCGTCCATCGCCGCGCTGACGAGTTGCACGATGGCCCCGCCCCGCGGCCCGAGGTCGCGGGCAAGCCGGAGCGTCATCTCCAGGTCGCCGATCGGCCGGTCGATCTCCCCCGCGTCGGCGCCGCGCCACGCCCTCAGGGTGGCCGCCCGGGCCACCTGCCTCGCCTGCTGGGCGTGCGGGAGCAATGCGTCGTACCCCAGGCCCGTCTTGAAGACGCAGGCGGGCCGCCGTTGCGCGTCGGCCAGCTTGCGGAAGCCCTCGTCCAGCTCCGCCAGGAGCGCGTCGACGGCCTCGGGGTCGGCGGGGTCGGCGTCCCGGCCGATCGCCGCGAAGAGGGCAAGGATCCGCTCCTGTCGCCCTTTCGTCCCGGCCACGGGGGCCCGGCCGGCGGCTTCCAGGGTCGCCTCGAGGTCGGGGCCGAACTCGGCCAGGGCCTCCAGGTAGAGCGGCGCCGCGTCCTCCTCCGCCCTCGGCTGGGCGAAGAACGTCCCTACGTCGAAGGGGGCGTCATCCTTCAGCCAGGCCGGGCACGGCCCCACCGCGCCGGGGAGCCGAAGCTCCTCCGCCGCCGCCGCCGCCGTCGCGGACGCCAGCACCAGCACGACCCAGGCCGCCGCCTTCCCGCCCATGGGGTCCCCTCCCAGATCGCGCCTCTTCGAGCCTCGCCGGCCCGCCAGCGTACCACGGCGGCTTGGCCGAAAAGTCGGGAATCCCCCGCCCTCCAATGGGGCCTGGTCCGCCGGCCGGGAGGCTCGCAATGCTCCCGCCGGGGAGGGGAAGTGGCCGGGCCGCGCGAGCGGCCGGGGGGCGCCGGGCTCTCGTGGGATCGTCGGTTCGCCTTGCCGTCAAGCCCCGGGCGGATTACCCTGACGCGAACGTGTCGGACGGGACCACCATATATGCTCTAGGGATGGGGCTGGGACGATCATGGCATCCACGTACGGGCGAATCCTCGTGACGGGCGGCTGCGGGTTCATCGGGTCGAACTTCGTCCGGATGCAACTCCAGGAACGACCCGACGTTGAAATCACGAACCTGGACGCCCTGACCTACGCCGGCAACCCGGACAACCTCGCCGACCTGGCCGACGATCCGCGTTACACGTTCGTCCACGGCGACATCGCCGACCGCGCGCTGGTCTCCCGGGTGGTCGACGAGGGGGGCTTCGACGCGGTGGTCCACTTCGCGGCCGAGAGCCACGTCGACCGCTCGATCACCGACGCCACTCCGTTCCTGCGGACCAACGTCATCGGCACCCAGACCCTCCTGGACGCCGCCCGGCACGCGCGGATCCGCCGGTTCGTCCACGTCTCCACCGACGAGGTCTACGGCACCCTCGCCCCGGACGACCCGGCGTTCACCGAGGAGACCCCGCTGGCCCCCAACAGCCCCTACTCGGCGAGCAAGGCCGGCTCCGACCTCCTCGCCCGCGCCGCGTTCCACACCCACGGGATGGACGTGGTGATCACGCGCTGCTCCAACAACTACGGGCCGTACCAGTTCCCCGAGAAGCTGATCCCGCTGTTCATCACCAACGCCCTGGCCGACGTCCCCGTCCCGGTCTACGGCGACGGGATGCAGGTCCGCGACTGGATCCACGTCCTGGACCATTGTCGGGGCGTCGACGCCGCGCTGCGGAAGGGCGAGGCGGGCGAGGTCTACAACTTCGGCGGCCTCAGCGAGCGGTACAACATGGACGTCACCCGCGCCGTCCTCCGCCTGACCGGCAAGACCGAGGCCCTCATCAAGTACGTCACCGACCGCCCCGGCCACGACCGCCGCTACGCCGTCGACTGCTCCAAGGTCGAGCGGCTGCTGGGCTGGAAGCCGACCGTCACCTTCGAACAGGGCCTGGCCGAGACCGTCGCCTGGTACAAGGCCAACGCCGCCTGGGTCGATCGCGTGAAGTCCGGCGAGTATCGCCAGGGGCCCTCGGACGGGCGCCGCAAGGCCGGCTGAAGGCACCCGGAGCCTCCCCGGCCGCCGTCGAGTTGAGCTGAAAGGACCGCCGCCGTGCGAGCGTTCGTGACCGGGATCAGCGGGTTCGTCGGCGGCCACCTGACGGAACATCTGCTGGATAGCGGCGACCAGGTGGTGGGGATCTCGGCCTCCGGCCGGTTCCCCGCGGACCTCTCCCACCTGGCGCGCTCCGCGCGGATCGAGCGGCTGGACCTGGCGGACGCCGACCCGGCGGCGTTCGCCGACCTGATCCGCCGCAAGCGGCCCGAGGCCGTCTACCACCTGGCGGCCCAGTCCAACCCCCGGGCCAGCGTCGACGACCCGCGCGGGACGTGGGCGCTGAACCTCGGCGGGGCGCTGAACCTGCTGTCGGCCGTGAGGGACGCGGGCCTGTCGCCGACGCCCCGGGTCGTGCTGGTGGGCTCCGGGGTCAGCTACGGGAACCCGCCGCCGGACCGGATCCCGGTCTCCGAGTCGTGCCCGCTGCGGCCGAACGTCCCGTACGCGGCCAGCAAGGCGGCGGCCGACCTGCTGGGCATCCAGATGCACCTGTCCGACGGCCTGGACGTGGTGATCGCCCGGCCGTTCAACCACGCCGGCCCCCGGCAATCGCCGCGCTACGTCCTGGCGACGCTGGCCGAGCAGGTGGCGGAGGTCGAAGCCGGGCTCAAGGATGCCGTGGAGGTCGGCGACCTGGATGTCGTCCGCGACTACACCGACGTCCGCGACGTGGCCCGCGCCTACCGCCTGCTGGCCGAGGGGGGGACGCCCGGCGAGGTCTACAACCTGGGGACGGGCCGGGGCCTCAGGCTGACCGACGCCTTGGAGAAGTTCCGATCGCTGGCGACCCGCCCGGTCGACGTCCGGGTCGACCCCGCGCGGGTGCGGGCGGTGGACCTCCCCTACCTCGTCGCCGACGCCTCCAAGCTCCGCGAGGCCGTCGGCTGGGAACCCCAGATCCCCATCGACCGGACGCTCGCCGACATGCTCGCCGACGCCCGCGCCCGCGTCGCCGCCCGGGGTGAATGAAGCCCCGCGACTTGGCTTCGTTCGCGCGCCGCGGTTTCCCGAAGTCTTACGATAAGCCTTTTCTGACAGTCAACTTGCACCCACAACAAGTTGGCTTCGTTCGTCGTTTTCGAAGTGATTTCTCTTGCCCAATGGGCGTCCCCTCTCCCGCGGAGAGACGGGAAGGAGCGGGGCCGACAACCCTCTTCAGTTGTGGTGCGGGCGTCCCGCCTGCACGGCCCGGGCTCGCGCGTG
>NZ_JBBCIR010000021.1:0-109321 GCF_037189885.1 Paludisphaera sp. | reverse complement strand
CGGGGTGTGCGTCGGCCGCGCGTTCCCTGAGCCGACGCGAGTCCCGAAGCGCCACGGCCCTCACCCGGCCCTTCGGGCCACCCTCTCCCGGGGGGAGAGGGGACGCGCGTTATACGCTCGGATGACGATGGCGCGGGGGCCGTCGGCCGCGGCGCGCCTCATGCGCGCCCCTCGGCTTGACGAGGGATCGACGGTTGTAGGATAGTGGGATTCGGCCGAGGCCGAGGAGGATTCGCCATGACGACGACGAAGCGCGGAGTCCGGGCCGCGATCGCGGCGTTCGCCGGGTACGCGGCCGTGGCGGTCGGCCCGGCCGGCGGGGCCGTGACCCACGAGGAGGTCGAGCGGGCCATCCGCGAGGGGGTCCGCTACCTCAAGAAGGAGCAGAACCCCGAGACCGGCGGCTGGCGCGAGTACGACCAGCGGTTCCGCACGGGCTCGACGAGCCTGGTCACGCTCGCCCTGCTCACCGCCGGGGAGCCCGTGGACTCCCCCACCATCCAGAACGCCCTGGGCTACCTGCGGCGGTTCTCGCCCGATCAGCTCGAACAGACCTACACCGTCGCCCTCCAGACGATGGTCTACGCCGCGGCCGAGCCCGAGACCGACAAGCTCCGGATCGCCGCCAACGCCGCCTGGCTCGAACGGGCCCAGATCAAGGCGAACGACCCCTCCCCCTGGCCCGGCTCGTGGGGCTACGGCCTGGCCAAGATCGGCCGGGGCGACAACTCCAACTCCCAGTACGCCCTGCTCGGGCTGCACGCGGCGTCCGAGGCCGGCGTCAACGTCAAGCCCGAGGTCTGGAACCTGGCCCGGGCCTATTGGGAGGGCGCCCAGCGGCCCGACGGCGGCTGGGGCTATCACCACAGGGGGGGCGACCAGACCTCCACCTCCAGCATGACGGTCGCCGGGATCGCCAGCCTCGCCATCACCGGCACGCGGAGGTACCAGGGGGCCGAGGAGATCCGCGGCGCGACGATCCACAACTGCGGCAAGGGGGGCGTCAACATCCACCTCCAGCGCGGGGTGGCCTGGCTGGCGGGCCGGTTCCAGGTCGGCCAGAACTTCCCCCAGGGCCAGAACTGGCGGCTCTACTACCTGTACGGCCTCGAACGCGCCGGGAGGCTCGCGGGGGTCCGCTACTTCGGCAACCACGACTGGTATCGCGAGGGCGCCGAGGCCCTGGTCCACGAGCAGGACAAGCTCAGCGGCTCGTGGCCGGCGGCGGCGGGCGAGTCGAACCCGCTCATCTCCACCAGCTTCGCGCTGCTGTTCCTGGCCAAGGGCCGCGCCCCCGTGCTGATCAACAAGCTCCGCCACGGGCCGCGAGGCGACTGGGACAACGACCCGGACGACGTCCGCAACCTCGTGAACCTGGTGTCGCAGGACTGGAAGCACCTGCTGACCTGGCAGGAGGTCGAGCCGGGCTCGGCGACGGTGGAGGACATGCTCCAGGCGCCGATCGCCTTCTTCAACGGCCACCAGGCGCCCGAGTTCTCCGACGTCGCCGTCCGGAACATCCGCGACTACGTCGACCAGGGGGGCTTCCTCGTCGCCGACGCCTGCTGCGGGCGCGAGGAGTTCGACGCCGGGTTCAAGGATCTGATGAAGCGGGTCTTCCCCGAGCCGGAATACCGGCTAAAGCCGCTCTCCTCCGACCACCCGGTCTGGCGGGCGAAGCACCTGATCGCCCCGGACTCCTACCCGCTCTGGGGGGTGGAGCACGGCTGCCGGACGGTGGTGATCTACTCGCCGAAGGATCTCTCCTGCTACTGGAACCAGATCGACCGATCCGAGCGCGACCGCCGCAACGAGCACATCTCCAAGGCGGCGATGGTGGGCCAGAACATCGTCGACTACGCCACCGGCCGGGAGCTGCCGGCCGACAAGCTGGTCGTCCGCGAGGTCCACACGTTCAAGGACGACGCCCCCCGGCGCGGGTCGTTGCGGATCGCCAAGCTGAAGCACTCCGGCGACTGGAACATCGCCCCGCTGGCGGTCCCGAACCTGATGGAGGTCCTGCGCAAGCCCCCCTTCGGGTTCGACGTGGCGGTCTCGCAGAAGGACCTCGCCCCCAGCGACCCCAACCTGGTGTACTACCCGCTGATCTACTTCCACGGCCGCGCCGCGGCGTCGTTCACGCCGGAGGACATGGAGGCCCTGCGCAGGCACCTGGACCCCGGCGGCGGTACGATCTTCGCCGACGCCGCCTGCGGCAGCCCCGGATTCGACGCCGCCTTCCGCCGGTTCGCCGCCGAGCTGTTCCCCGACAAGCCCCTCGTCCCCATCCCCAAGGACGACGAGCTGTTCACCACGCAGGTCGGCCTGGACCTGAAGGATTGCCAGTACACCAAGGCGGCCGGCGGCGGCGTCGACTACCCGCAACTCGAAGGGGTGAAGATCAACGGCCACTGGTCGATCATCTACTCCAAGTACGACATCGGCTGCGCCCTGGAGCGGCACTCGGGCCTCGACTGCAAGGGCTACTCCCACGAGAGCGCGCTGCGGATCGCGGCGAACATCGTGATCTACTCGACGCTCCCCTGAGCGGGGGCCTATAGGCCTCGATCCGCCGGGAGGGGACGGGGCACCCGCGCCGGGATTGGGGTTGAGGCGATCCCGGGGCGGGGCTATAAGCGGTAAGGCCCGCCCCGGCCGGATCGCCGGGGATGGGCGCGCCCGTCGGGCGCGCGGGCGCGATCCTTACCAAGACCTTGTTTTGACGTTAGGACCAGGGCGACATGGCCGAAGAAGCGGGCGCGCCGAAGGCGGGCTGTCTCGTGGACCTGAAGGGGCAGACCGCCCTGGTGACGGGGGCCTCGCGCGGCATCGGCCGCGCCATCGCCGTGAAGCTGGCGGCGTGCGGGGCGAGGGTCGTCGGCGTCGCCCGGACGCTGGAGGCGATGGAGGCGACGCGCGAGGCGATCGCCGCCGCCGGGGGCGAGTTCGAGGGCTTCGCCGCCGACGTGGCCAACCCCGAGGACGTCAAGCGGGTCGTCGACGAGGTCGAGTCGAAGTACCAGAAGATCCAGATCCTGGTGAACAACGCGGGGATCACCAAGGACGGCCTGATGCTCCGGATGGAGGACGACGCCTGGGACCAGGTGATCGACGTCAACCTGAAGGGGACGTTCCTCTGGTGCCGGGCCGTCGGCGCGGTGATGATGCGCGGCCGATACGGCCGCATCGTCAACGTCAGCAGCGTCTCGGGCATCCGCGGCAACCCCGGCCAGGCCAACTACTCGGCGAGCAAGGCGGGCGTGATCGGCTTCAGCCAGACGATCGCCAGGGAGCTGGCCTCGCGCGGGATCACCGTGAACGTGGTCGCCCCCGGGTTCATCACGACCGACATGACCGACGTGCTGCCGGACAAGATCAAGGCCGAGGTCAAGGAGCGCATCCCCCTGAAGCGCCTGGGCGCCCCGGAGGACATCGCCGAGATCGTCGCCTTCTTCAGCGGCCCGGCGTCGAGCTACGTCACCGGCCAGGTCGTGGCGGTCGACGGCGGCATGACCGTCTGACGCCCCGCGGCGAAAATCTCCGAGGAAGCGTGGCCGAGGGCCGCTCGGGTCGTGTACCCTGGCTGGGTCGCGAGGCGGGATGGAACCTCCCGATCGCGCGGCCGTCCGGATGGACAAGGCCCCCGACCCATGCTATTTTGACTCGATCGATCGCCGGGCGCGGGGTGCCGGGGCCGTTCCAGGGAGGACGGGCCCCGATCGTCCCGGCCCGGGGAGGGGCCGCGGCGCCTCGCCACCGGGGCGCCCTTCGCGCCGCGTCTTGATCGTTCGTACCCCAGACTCCGACCCCTGCGTCTCCCATGGCTTGCGCCCCGGCCCGGGCGATGGACGAGCAGGCCCGAATACCGAATCGACTCCAACCAGGAGGTCCGCCCGTGTCCGTGGAAGAGCGCGTGATCGAGATCGTCAGCGAGCAGATGGGCGTGTCGAAGGATCAGGTCAGCAAGGAGACGTCGTTCGTCAACGACCTCGGCGCCGACTCGCTGGACACCGTCGAGCTCGTGATGGAGTTCGAGGAAGAGTTCGACATCAACATCCCCGACGACGAGGCCGAGAAGATCCAGACGGTGGGCCAGGCCATCGATTACATCGAGCAGAACGCGCAAGCCAAGTGACCCCGGCGCGGCGGAGCCGGCCCGGACCGGACCGGCCGCCGACGCGGGCCGCGACCCGATGAGCCCCGGCCGGCCGCCCCCCGCCCCGCCCCCCTCCGACCCGGACCCGATCGCGGGCCGGGCCTTCCCGCGAGACGAGACGATCATGGCAGAGACGCGACGCGTCGTCATCACCGGCATGGGGGTGGTTACGTCGCTGGGCGAGGCGATCGACGACTTCTGGGAGGCGCTCTGCGCCGGCCGCAGCGGAGTCGGCCCGCTCGACCTGTTCGACACGACGGAATTCAAGGTGCACTTCGGCGGCCAGGTCCGCGGCTGGGACGGCCCGGCGCGGTTCGGCGTGAAGGAGGCCCGGCACCTGGACCGCTTCGCGCAGTTCGCGCTGGCGGCCTCCGAGGCGGCCGTCGCCGACTCCGGCATCGACTTCTCCGCGCTCCCCTCCGAGAACTGCGGGGTGATGATCGGGTCGGGGATCGGCGGGCTGAGCGAGTTCGAGGCCCAGCACACCGTGATGATGCAGAAGGGGCCGTCGCGCATCAGCCCCTTCACCATCCCCAAGCTGATGGTCAACGCCGGCAGCGGCCAGGTCTCCATCCGATGGGGCCTCCGCGGTCCGATCACCTCCACGGCCACCGCCTGCGCCTCGGCGTCCAACGCCATGGGCGACGCCATGAAGGTGATCCAGTACGGCGAGGCCGACGTCGTCATCACCGGCGGCAGCGAGGCCGCCATCACCCACATGGGCCTGGGGGGCTTCGCCTCGCTGCGGGCCCTCTCCACCCGCAACGACGACCCCGAGCGCGCCAGCCGCCCGTTCGACCGCGACCGCGACGGCTTCGTCATGGGCGAGGGCGCCGGCGTCCTGATCTTCGAGGCCGAGGAGATCGCCCGCGCCCGAGGCGCGCGGATCTACGCCGAGGTCCTCGGCTACGGCACCGCCGGCGACGGCCACCACATCACGGCCCCCGACGAGCAGGGCCGCGGCGCCGCCCGCGCCATGAGGCGATGCCTGGACGACGCCCGCGTGCCGATCGACGCCGTCGGCTACGTCAACGCCCACGGCACCAGCACCCCGCTGGGCGACCTGGCCGAGACGGTCGCCATGAAGTCGGTCTTCGGCCCCCACGCGAATCGGCTCCAGATCTCCAGCACCAAGAGCCAGCTCGGCCACCTCCTGGGCGCCTCCGGCGGCGTCGAGCTGATCGCCTCGGTCCTGGCGATCCATCGCGGCGTCCTCCCCCCCACCATCAACCTCGACGAGCCCGGCGAGGGGTGCGACCTGGACTACATCCCCAACGTCGCCCGCGAGGCCAGGGTGGACTACGTCATGTCCAACAGCTTCGGCTTCGGCGGCCACAACGCCAGCCTGCTCCTCGGCCGCTACAACGGCTGACGCCGACGCCCGCGCCGGGATCCGGCGGTCCGGTCGGCGCGGTCGCGACGACGCGGCCGGGCCGCCCGCCCCCCCCGCTCGGGTTGCCCCGGCGCGCGTCGGGATCCATAATGGATCCCACGGGCCCCCCCGCACCGCGACGGGGCGGCCTCCCTCCTCCGAATCCCTCCCGCATGGCATCAACAGGTGGATCGAACATGGCGCGTCGGCGTGTCGGCTTGTGGCTCGTGGGGGCGTTCGGCGGCGTCGGGACCACCATCACCGTCGGGCTCGCCGCGATGGCGAAGGGGCTCGTCGACCAGACCGGCCTGACCACCGACCTGCCGGCGTTCCGCGACCTCCCCCTCCCCTCCCCCGGGGACTTCATCGTCGGCGGCCACGAGATCCGCCAGACCACCTTCGAGGCGTCCGCCGAGGAGTTCCGCGCCGGCTCCGGCGTCATCGAGCCCGAGTGGCTGGCCGCCTGCCGCGACGAGCTGGCCGCGGCCTCCGCCCGCGTCCGCCCCGCCCCGCGCTACGGCCTCAGCCCGGTCGTCGCCAAGCTCGGCGACTGGGGCGCGAGCGAGCCCGCCGGCGACGCCTCCCGCGCCATCGACCGGATCGCCGCCGACCTCGACGCCTTCATCAAGGCCGAGGCGATCGACCACCTGATCGTCCTGAACGTCTCCAGCACCGAGCCCCCGTTCCGCACCGGCACCCCGCACGAATCGATGGCGGCGCTGGAGAGCGTGCTGAGCCGGCCGGCCGGCGACCCCGTGCTCCCCTCGAGCGCCCTGTACGCCCTGGCGGCGTTCCGCGGCGGCCACACCTACCTGAACTTCACGCCCAGCCTGGGCGGGTCGTTCCCGGCGGCCCACGAGCTGGCGGCGAGGACGGGCGCCCTCTACGCCGGCAAGGACGGCAAGACGGGCGAGACCCTGATGAAGACCGTGCTGGCGCCGATGTTCGCCGCGCGGAACTTCCAGGTGATGAGCTGGGTCGGCCACAACATCTTCGGCAACCGCGACGGCATCGTCCTGGACGACCCGGCCAACAAGTCGTCGAAGGTGGAGACCAAGGACAAGGTCATCACCGAGATCCTCGGCTACAAGCCCGCCTCGGTCGTCTCGATCGAGTTCGTCCCCGGCATGGGGGACTGGAAGACCGCCTGGGACCACATCCACTTCAAGGGCTTCCTCGGCACGAAGATGGCCCTCCAGTTCACCTGGCAGGGCTGCGACAGCCTCCTCGCCGCCCCGCTCGGCGTCGACCTCGCGCGCCTCGCCGACCTCGAGAAGCAGCGCGGCGGCCAGGGCCTGATGCTCCACCTCTCCTGCTTCTTCAAGGGCCCCGAAGGGGATCCCGAGAACGACTTCTTCAAGCAGTTCGCCCGCCTGGAGGAGTACGTGGCCGCCGTCCGGGCGGACTCGAAGTAAGCCATCCCGCCGCGGGGCTAGATCCCGATAACCAACCATGAAGCCCCCGCCGCCTCGTCCCGACGCGAGCGGCCGGGGTGCCGGGTGATCCCGTACCCCTTCAGCCCATTCGCCTCCACGGCTCCCAGGCCCGGAGGCGGGGCCGCCCCTGATGGTGCGTCCTCGCTCCCGAGCCTTCAGCGGCGACGGACCACGCATGGCGATGAACCCGCCGGACGGGAGCGGCGTTGGCTCCCCGTCGCGGCGTGGATGACGGATCGAATTCCTCCCTCGTCCGCCATCTCCTCGCCTCCCCCTCGCCCGTTCTCAAGTCCCGCGCATCGGTCATTTCCCGCGTGCCGCTCCACGGCTTCCACGCGGCCGCGCCGCCATGGCGCGCCCCATTCGACCAGCTCGGCCGACGTGGCGGAAACGCGACGATTTCCCGATTCGCGTCGCCGACACGCACGCGGAACGATTCGTTTTCGCCGCGTTGGGTCGCTCGTGAAGTGCGTGGCGAGCGCGATGTTTATTTAGCTAAACATGGTCCGAACGCGCCTTGATTCAAGGGTTAAGGAACGGCACGATGTTCCCGACGCACGGAAAGCGATCGGTCATGAAGACATTCCGAGCGATGCCCCAGCCAGAGAGGCGAAGTGGCCCGAGGCTCGGGCCCGGACCCCGTGGCTCGGCCACCCGGATCGCCGTTGCGGGTACTTCGACGCGCTAAGCCTTGGCGGCTTATTAACGCTGCTTCGTGCCTGGAAGTTTGCAAACGAACCATGCTTGGATCGAAGGAGAAATTATGGCGAAGATGAGTTCGACTCTGTTCCGTGGCCTCGGGCTGGCGGCGGCCCTGTCCTTCCTGGCGTTCCCGTCGGTCGGGCTTGCCGACCCGATCGTCGACGTCGTGGGGACGACCTCCGGGACGTTCGGCAGCAGCGGCCTATCGACCTACTCCTGGAACGGCCAGAATCAGCTGACGTGGGCTTCCAGCAACGCCAGCCCCCTGGGCCAGGTGGGGACGGCCTTCAGCCTCGGGACCCTGACGTTTTACAACGCGAACGGCAACTCCTCGCTCGGCCCCGTCGCCCTGAACATCGGCGTCACGTTGACCGACCCGGGCAGCGGGACGAGCGCGGCGTATCCCTGGACCGTGGCGGTGACCGGTTTCGTCAACAACAATAATCCCGAGAACGTCGAACTTCATTTCACCCCCCAGGATTACGAGCCCATCACCTTCGGGCAGTACCGCTTGAGCCTGCTCGGGTTCGGGACGTCGGCGCCCGGCGTCGGGGCCACCCCCGGCGACTTCACGTTGTCCGTCGCGAACCGGGGGGGGACGGGTTCCGCGCGGCTGTGGGCCATCGTGACGGCGGACGGGCAGCCCGCCGCCGTGCCCGAGCCCTCGTCGGTCGTCCTGGCGGGCGTCGCCGGCCTGGCGGGCCTTGCCTTCACGTCCCGTCGCCTCCGCGCCGCGGCCCGCGCCTGATCGGGAGTTGCGTCTCCTCCAAGGCCCCCGATCCCATCGACCCGCGTCGATGGGATCGGGGGCTTGCCGATGCGCGGGCCGCGTCCGCGTCACGGGGCGCGCGACCCGGCGTCGGCGGGCTGGCCGGTGGACGGCGGGGTTGGCGGGCGGTAGCCTGAAGGATGTCCGACCATCGTGGATCTGGCGTGCCGTGGCGGTCTTCCTCTCCGGGCGGAAAGGCGATCGCGCCGTTCGGCGCGGCTTGCCGGCTCGACGGCCCCCGCTCCTTTCGTCGGGGGCCCCCGGCGGCTTTCGGTCGCGTCCCCCGGCGGCGGAGCTTTCTCCCGACGGGGGAGGCCCGCCCCCGATCCACGGCGACCGGATTCCACCGGGGCCCCGCCGCGCGAGCGACGGCCCGCCATACCCTCCGCCGAGAGCCCGCCGTGAAACTCGCCTTCAGCTCCAACGCTTACTTGAAGCATCCGTTCGACGAGACCGCGGCGCGGATCGCGGCCATCGGGTATGAGGGGCTGGAACTCCTCGCCGACGTCCCCCACGCCTGGCCGGCGGGGCTGCTGGAGGGCCCCAAGCGGGCGATCCGGGAGGCGATGGCGGCGAACAATCTGGCGTTCTCGAACATCAACGCGTTCATGATGAACGCGGTCGCCGACCATCGCCAGCCTTACTGGCACCCCTCGTTCATCGAGCCCGACCCGAATTACGCCCGCGTGCGGATCGACCACACCCGCCGGGCCCTGGACCTCTGCGCCGAGCTGGGCGCGCCGCACGTCACCACCGAGCCGGGGGGGCCGATCCCGCCGGGCGTCTCGCGGGCCCGGGCCGTCGACCGCTTCGTCGAGGCCCTCAAGCCGCTGGCCGAGCACGCCGAGGGCCTCGGGGTCTTGCTCCTGATCGAGCCCGAGCCGGAACTGCTCCTGGAGCGGACCGATCAGTATGTCGAGATCCACGAGCGCGTCGGCTCGAAGGCGCTGGGGCTGAACTTCGACGTCGGCCACGCCTTCTGCATGTCCGAGGATCTGCCGAAGGCCATCGCGGAGCTGGCCCACCTGACGAAGCACTACCACCTGGAGGACATCGCCGCGACCCGGGTCCACCACCACCTGGTGCCGGGCGACGGCGTCATCGACTTCGCCGAGGTCGTCTCCGCGATCAAGGCGACGGGCTACGACGGCTGGCTGACCGTCGAGCTGTACCCGTTCCAGGACGACCCTGACGACGCCGCGCGTCGGGCGTTCGAGGCCCTGAGCCCGCTGGTCCGATGAGCCGCGTGGCGATGAGGCCGGTCCTCCAGCTCGTCCGGCTCCCCAACGTGTTCACCGCCCCGGCCGACAGCCTCGCCGGCTGGCTGATCGTCGGCGGGGCGCTGGCCGACCTCCGCGGCTGGCTCCCGGTCGGGGGGGCCTCGATGTGCCTGTACGCCGCGGGGATGGCCCTGAACGACTGGTACGACCTGGAGGTCGACCGCGCCGAGCGCCCCGATCGGCCGCTCCCCTCGGGGGCGGTCCCGGTCGGGCTGGCCGCCACGATCGGCTGGGGCGGGCTGGTCGCGGGGCTGGCGCTGGCGAGCCTCGCCGGCCCGGCGATGATCATCGCCGGGATGCTGGCCTTGGCGATCGTCTTCTACGACGCCTGGGCCAAGAAGACCTGGGTCGGCCCGTGGGCGATGGGGGCTTGCCGCGGCCTGAACCTGCTGATGGGGATCGTGGCGGCGCGGGCCCCGGATCGGCCGGCGGCGTGGGTCGGGGCGTTCGCGTTCGGGCTGTTCGTCGCGGGCGTCACCTGGATCAGCCGGTCCGAGGCGTTCGGCGGCGCGACGCGGAACCTCCGCCTCGGGCTCTGGCTCCAGCGCGTCGCCGTCGTCTTGCTGGGCGTCGCGGTGCTGACCCTGGCCGACCCCCTGGACCGCGCGGCGACGTTCGCCGGCGTGTTCGTGCTGGCGGCGGTCGCGTTCAAGGTGTTCGCGGCCGGCGCGCGGGCGCTGCGCGAGCCGTCGCCGGGGATGGTCCAGAGGGCGGTGAAGACGGGGGTGCTGGCGCTGGTCTGGCTCGACGTGGCCCTCGTCGCCGCGGCGTGCGGCCCGGTCCCGGCGCTGGCGGTCGCGGCCTTCTGGATCCCCGCGTACCTGCTGGCCCGCGTGCTCTACGCCACCTGAAGCGAGGTCGCCCGATGCTCCTGGGGTACAACACCAACGGCCTCGCCCACCATCGCCTGTCCGACGCCATCCGGCTGATGGCCGACGAGGGGTACAAGAGCGTCGCCATCACGCTCGACGCCGCGGCGCTCGACCCCTATGACGACCCGGCCGCCCTGTCGCGCCAGGTCGTCGCCGCGCGCGACCTGCTGGACTCGCTGGGGCTCGCGCGCGTGGTGGAGACCGGCGCGCGGTTCCTCCTGAACCCCAGGGTTAAGCACGACCCGACCCTGATGGACCCCGACCCGGTGCGACGCGCCCTGCGGGTCGACTTCCTCAAACGCGCGATCGACATCGCCGACGCGCTCGACTCGGGCGTCGTCTCGTTCTGGTCGGGCATCCTCCGCGACGGCGCGGGCGAGGACCAGGCGATGGACCGCCTCGCCTCGGCGCTTCGTCCGGTGATCGAGCACGCCGAGTCGAAGGGCGCTCGCCTGGCGTTCGAGCCCGAGCCGGGGATGTTCATCGACACCTTCGACCGCTTCGCCCGGCTCGACGAGCGCGTCGCTCATCCGCTGTTCGACCTGACGGTCGACGTGGGGCACGTCCACTGCGTCGAGCAAGGGCCGGTCGCCGACCACCTCCGCCGCTGGGGGCCGAGGATCGCCAACGTCCACATCGAGGACATGGTGGAGGGGGTCCACGAACACCTCATGTTCGGCGAGGGGACCATGGACTTCCCGCCGATCGTCGCCGCGCTCCGCGAGGTCGGCTACTCCGGCGGGCTCCACGTTGAGCTGAGCCGCCACAGCCACGCCGGCGCCGACGCCCTGCGCCTGGCGAAGGAGTTCCTCGCTCCCCTGCTCGACCGGGCCTGAACCGGGGACGCGTTCAGTCGGCCCGCGGCTGTCTCAACGTGTCCAGGAAGCTGAGCATCAGCCGGGATTCGTAGCGGTCCGGGTTCCAGCAGGCGGCGATGGTGCGGGTGGGGCGTTCACCGTCGAGGGATCGGTAGAGCAGCCGGCCCGAAGGGTCGGGGCGGGCCGCCATCGCGGGGATGAGGGAGATCCCGAACCCCTGGGCGACCAGCTCCTGCACCGTCACTAGCTGCGCCGCGCGGCCCGTGGCGACGGGCTGGAACAGGCGACGTCGGCAGAAGCCGCGGATGTCCTCGGAGAGGCAGTGCGCCTCGTCCAGCAGGACGAAGGGATGGTCGCGCAGGTCGTCCAGCTCCACCCGCTCGCGATCCGCCAGCGGGTGGTCGGCCGCGGTGGCCAGGAGCAACTCCTCCTCGAACAGCGGCTCGAACTTCAGGTAGGCCCGCGAGGCCGGCATCGCCAGCACGCCCACGTCCACCTCGCCGACGCCGCAGCGTCGCAGGATCGCCTCCGTCACCTCCTCGTTCACCTCCACCGCGGCGCGGGGGTGACGCTCGTGGAACGAGCCCAGCAGGGTCGGCATCAGGTATGGGGCGACCGTCGGGATGGCCGAGACCGACACCCGGCCCGTCTCGCCGTCGTCGCGCAAGAGCCTCGCCGTGTCCTCCGTCAGCGAGACGATCTGCATCGCCCGCCGACGCAGGATCTCCCCCGCCTCGGTCAGCGCCACCTGCCGGCCTTGCCGCTCGAACAGGGGCCGCCCCAGCGACCCCTCCAGGCGCGCGATCTGCTGGCTGATCGCCGGCTGGCTCACGCCGCACTCGCGCGCCGCGCCGGTGAAGCTCCCCTGCTCCGCCACCTTCAAGAACATCCGCAGTTGCTGGATTTCCATAACGCCTGCTTATGACTGCTATAGACGACTCGCCTGTTGAATTATAACCTTCTCCGGCTACAATCAAGACAGAAAGGGCCGGAGAGGGGCGACGCGAGCCCCGAGCGGGCCCGCCCAGCGTCCGCGACGCGACCGGCGGTCGAGCGGCGCATGGGCCGGAATCACCGAATTGGCATGACCTTAGGAGATCGAGCGAAGATGTTGACCGTTGGCGACAAGTTCCCCGCGTTCACGGCCAAGGCGAGCTTCAACAGCGGCCCCGAGGCCCTCGTGACCGTCAGCGACGAGCAGTATCTCGGCAAGTGGGTGGTCTACTTCTTCTATCCCAAGGACTTCACCTTCGTCTGCCCGACCGAGCTGGTCGAGTTCAGCCGTCGGCTGCCGGACTTCAAGGACCGCGACTGCGAGGTGGTCGGCGGCAGCACGGACAACGAGTTCTCGCACCTGGCCTGGTGCAAGAGCCATGAGGACCTGGGCGAGCTGGACTACCCGCTGATCGCCGCCCAGAAGCTCGCGCCCGAGCTGGGGATCTGCGACCCGGTCGAGGGCTACGCCAACCGGGCGACGTTCCTGGTCGACCCGAACGGCGTCATCCAGTGGGTCTCGGTCTACAACGGCAGCGTGGGCCGCAGCGTCGACGAGGTCCTTCGCGTCCTCGACGCGGTGCAGTCCGACGAGCTGTGTCCCTGCAACTGGAAGAAGGGCGAGGCCACCATCCAGGCCTGAGCCGCGTCCAATCGAGCTGATTCCGATCCGGGGCCGCCGTCGCCGCGAGGCCGGCGGCCCCGTCGCGTCCCGCCCGCATTCCCTTTGGAGATGACAACCGATGCGTTCGCTCGACGAATTGAAGGCGGTCCTCGGCGACGACACCAAGGACATGCGGCTGAACCTGGGCAACGTCCTGGACAACGGCGACCTGGAGCCGACGGAGCGCTGGGCCGTGGCGCTGGCCTCGGCGTATTTCCTCCGCGACGCCGAGCTGGTGGAGGCGCTGAAGGCCGCCGGCGCGGCGTACCTGACCCCGGAGGCCGTCGCCGACGCCCGCGCCTCCGCGGCGATCATGGGGATGAACACGGTCTACTACCGCTTCCGCCACATGATCGGCAAGCCGAGCTACTCCCAGCGACAGGCGGGGCTGAGGATGGGCCGGATGGCGAGGCCGGCGACCAGCAAGGGGCTGTTCGAACTGTGCTCGATGGGCTGCGCCGTGCTGGCCGGCTGCGAGATGTGCGTGAAGTCCCACGAGCAGAGCCTGCTGAACGAGGGCTACTCGGAAGACCGCGTCCACCAGGCGGTGCGGATCGCCGCGGTGATCCACGGCTTCCTCGTCGCGACGGCCGCCGAGACCCCCGCGACGGTCGCCTGATCGAAACAAGCGAAGGCGCCGGCCGCGGGACGGGCGGCCGGCGCCTTGGGGGAGGGCGACGGAAGGGTCGGAGGCGCGGGCCTCAGGCGTCGGCCGGCCGCCGGCGACGCCAGGCGATCGTGGCGCCGACGAGGGCCGCCATGCCGGACATCACCAGGCTCGCCGGCTCGGGGATCGTCGGGATGACGGTGCCGTTGCGGGCGTTGAAGATGTACCGGCCGTCGACGTCGCTGCCGATGCTGTTGTAGATCAGGCCGGTGGAGAGGTTGGAGTCGAGGAAAGCCCCGTTGACGGCCGAACCGGGCAACTCGAAGAAGGTGCCCGGATCCCCGGTCCCGTTCGAGTAGCCGACCCGGGCCGAGAAACCGCCGAGCCCGCCGGAGCCCTGGCTCGCGTCCCCCGTCTCCCACTGGATCTGGTCGTAGTTGAAGATGATGTCGAAGTTCCCGGCGCCCGTGTCGGAACGGTCGACCAGGATGAGCTGGAAGCTGTTGAGCTTGTCGAAGTGGGAGCCGAAGTATCCCACGTCCACCCAGTTCACGCCGAACGCCTGCCGCCCGTCGAAGGTCCCCGCCCCGTAGGTCACCTCCGCGCTCCCGGAGCCCCGGGTGTCGACGTCGGCGAAGAACGGCGCGATGATCTGCCGGGCCGTGTCGGTCAGGGGGAACGGCGTGAACGTGCCCAGGGCCGCGTCGAACGTCACGTTGCCGTTGTTGTTGACGTAGAGCTGGCTGAAGTTCTCCCCGTAGAAGTTGACGTCGAAGCCGATCGAGACCAGCCCCGTCGAGCCGTCGTCGTTCCTGGGCAGGGTGTTGCTATTGAACCCCGGCACGACCGCCGCGGCATGGGCCGCCGGGGCGGCGGCGAGTCCGAGCGCGACCGCGCCGAACACCAGGCGTCGCAGGGCCGCGAATCCCAAGCTTTGCACGTTCGGCATGTTCATCTCTCCTGGTGCGTGATCGTCGCGTCGCGCGCCCCCGGTCGAGACCTCCTCGATCGCGGGCGCCGCGAGTGTGGGCCGAGACTCCGGCTCGACCCGCCTTGGGTCTCGAGCCTAGTTGTGATCTGGCCTGTTTTGCTGCGAATCCGTCGATGTCGATCGCGTAATGCGACTTTGTTGTACTTAGTGCACGCCGGGATTGCAAGCGGAGATTAAAGGATCTTTGAAAAAACATCCACGATGTATTTGGTGGACATTGTGCCTCGGGATGGCCCGAATGCGTGCTTAGGAGCGGTTCCGGGGCGTGTCGTCCGATGCGTCGCGGCAACGCCGGGCACCGCCGCCACCCGGGATATCCGCCCCGGGCGAGCGTCGACGCCGAGCAACTCCGCGGTTTTCGAAAACAGGGCGATCGCCCTGGACAGCCCGCCCGGGAGAGGCTAGAAATCCGCGATGTCCGGGCCAGGGGATGGTCCCGGGCGAAGCCGCCCGCGCGCTCGCTCGGGGCGGGGTGTCGAGCAAGGAGTCCACGGATGTCTCGAAGCGTGACGAATCGGAAGCTCCCGCCGCCGCACCTGCTCCAGCGGATCGCGAACAACTCCAGCCAGGCGGACTTCCAGGCGTCGTTCGGGGTCGTGCGGGGGACGGTCCTCTCCTACCTGGAGCAGGCGGGGCTCGATTTCGCGTCGTTCGACGACATCCTGGACTTCGGCTGCGGCGTCGGCCGCTTCATGTTCGCCTTCGAGGAGCACCTGCGCCCGGGGCAGAAGATCCGCGGCTGCGAGGTCCACGAGGAGTGCGCCCGCTGGTGCCGCGAGAACATCGACTTCGCGGAGACGGCGCTCTCGTCGATCTCCCCCCCCCTCCCCTACGAGGGCCGCGAGTTCGACCTGGTCTACGCGCTCTCGGTCTTCACGCACCTGCGGCTGGACATGCAGTTCCTCTGGGCGTGGGAGATCCATCGGGTCCTGCGCCCCGGCGGCATCCTGTTCGCCACGATCCACGGGCCCACGTTCTTCCCCCTGTTCCACTCGTACCGCGAGCAGGCCAAGGCCTACGAGATGTACGGGATCGGCGAGGAGGGGGTCTTCTCGTACCTGGTCTTCCCGAGCCAGGAGGCGAACGACCAGGGGCAGGTGCAGGTGGCCTCGGCGCACTCGCCGGCGGCGATGGACGAGCAGTTCGCCGGCTTCGAGGTCGTCAAGCGGTTCCCGCTCAGCGGCCTGGCCGGGGGCCAGGACCTCTACATCCTGCGGAAGCCCGAGCACGGCCGCGCGATCGCCCTGCCGATCGGCCGCGAGACGGAGCCGGTCACCCAGACGCGGCCGGGCGCCGGCGCCGTGGAGCTGCGGTTCCGCCTCGACGGGCACGAGCGGTTCGTCGTCTATCCCCGGGTCCAGCCGCTGGGGATGTATCAGGTCGAGTTCCGCGCCGAGATCGAGGCCGACGGCCGCAAGCTCGCCGAGGGCGTCCTCCTGCCGCGGCATGCCCGCGCCTTCGGCGAGTGCCACTACGACAAGTTCGCCGTCGAGGTGCCTCCCCACGTCGGCGAGGCGACCGTCCGGCTGACGTCGCGTGTCGTCGACCCGGCCGCCGTCCCCAAGGGGGTCAAGCCGACCGTGGAGTGGTGCTTCCCCAACCTCGTCTGAGGCGGGAACTTCGGGGGAGTCGTCGGGGCGGGTCGGCCGCGCGGGGGGAAGCTCCCGGTCGTCCGATTGACCGCCCCGCGCGGTCTTCCTAGAATGTCAAGGCCCCCCCGGCGCGGGGGGATTCGGCCGCGATGCATCGGGCCGGGGCGCGGGCGGACCTTCGGGCCTCAGATGGCGATCACCTACTACAAGCGGCTTCGCATGGAAGTCGACCTGGACGGGTCGAACCTGTCGCCGCCGCTGCCGGGACGGTTCTGCTGGGCGCCCTGGGACGAGGGCCTGCTGGCGGACCACGCCGAGGTCAAGTACCGGAGCTTCGCCGACGCCGTCGACTCGACGGTCTTCCCCTGCCTCGGGGACCGACATGGCTGCCTGCGGCTGATGCGCGAGATCCGCCGCAAGCCCGGCTTCCTGCCGGCCGCGACCTGGATGATCGCCGGCCCGGAGGGCTACGTCGGGACGATCCAGGGGGTCGTCGACTACGGGCCGATCGGCGCGATCCAGAACGTCGGCGTGCTGCCGGAGTATCGCGGCCTGGGCCTGGGGCGGGCGTTGGTGAACCGGGCGCTCTGGGGCTTCCACCAGGCGGGCCTGCGCAAGGCGTACCTTGAGGTGACGGCCGAGAACCGCTCCGCGGTGATGCTCTACAAGGCGCTGGGGTTCCGCAAGGCGAAGACCCTGTACAAGGCCGTCGACGCCTGAGCCGGGGCGTGGGCGGGCCGGGACGAGGGGCGGCCTTCCGCGACGGGGGGCGTCGCGTGTATCCTCTGGGGGCGGCCCGGCCGACCCCGGGCGGGACGACGAAGACACAACAAGGGCGGAGGGCGGCCGGGCTCGCGCGAGTCGGCGGGCCGCTCGCGAACGGGGGAACGCAGTGCCGGCGCCAACCGCGACGATCCAGCAGCACGAGTATCCCAACGGCCTGGTGCTCGTCGCCGAGACCATGCCCGGGGTCCAGTCGGCCTCGTTTACCCTGTTGGTCCCCGCCGGGGCCGCCTACGAGGCCGCCGAGGGCCTGGACGTCGGCGGCGGCGCGGCGACCATGCTCTGCGAGTGGATCACGCGCGGCGCGGGCGACCGGGACAGCCGCGAGCTGCTCAACGCCCTGGACGACCTGGGCGTCAGCCACTCCGAGAGCGCCCAGACGGTCCACGCCGGCTTCTCCGCCGCCACGCTGGGCGCCAACCTGATCCCGGCGCTGGAGATCTTCGCCGACATCGTCCTCCGCCCCCGGTTCGACGAGGAGGAGGTCGAGCCGATCCGCTCGCTCTGCCTCCAGAACCTCCGGAGCCTGGAGGACGACCCCGGCTCCAAGGTGATCTACGAGCTGCGCCGGCGGCACTTCCCCGAGCCCTGGGGCCGCCCCTCGCCGGGGAACCCCGAGGACGTGGCGAGGATCACCCCCGAGTCGCTGCGGTCGTTCCACCGGGCCGCGTATCGCCCCAACGGGGCCATCCTCGGGGTGGCCGGGGCGATCGACTGGCCCCGCCTGCGCGACGCCGTCGGCGCGCTGTTCGGCGGCTGGGAGCGCCGGCCCGAGCCGCGGCTGTCGGAGAGGCCGGCCGGGCCCCGGATCGACCACATCGCCCGCGAGACCCAGCAGATCCAGATCGCGATGGCCGCCCCCGCGGCGACCGTCGCCGGCCCCGACTACTACCGCGCCCGCGCCGCCGTCGCCATCCTCGGCGGCTACTCGTCCGCCCGGCTGTTCACCGAGGTCCGCGAGAGGCGCGGGCTCTGCTACTCGGTCTACGCCAGCTACGAGGGCCAGCGCGAGCGCGGCGCCATGCTGAGCTACGCCGGGACCTCCACCGAGCGGGCGCAGGAGACGCTCGACGTGATGCTGGCGGAGTTCCGCCGGCTGGCCGACGGGGGCGTCGACCTGGAGGAGCTGGACACCATGCGGGCGGGGCTGAAGTCGTCGCTCATCATGGCGCAGGAGTCCAGCATGAGCCGGTCGAGCGCCCTGGCGTCCGACTGGTACTTCCTCGGCCGGGTCCGCCCGCTCGACGAGATCTCCGCCGCGATGGACGCGCTGACGCCCGAGTCGGTCTCCTCCTACGCCCGGACGCTGCTGAAGCCCGGCGAGTTGACCATCCTGACGCTGGGCCCCACCCCCCTGGACGTGAAGCTCCCGGCCTGAGCGAGGCCCCGGGGCGGAGGACCGAACGCCGATGCGATTCCACCACGCGACGCTGGACAACGGCCTGGAAGTGATCGCCGAGCTGAACGACGACGCGCACTCGATCGCCGCCGGCTTCTTCGTGAAGGCCGGCAGCCGCGACGAGTCGCCCGAGCTGGCCGGCGTCTCCCACTTCCTGGAGCACATGACGTTCAAAGGGACCGCGCGCCGCGACGCCCTGGCCGTCAACAAGGACTTCGACCGCGTCGGCGCCAAGCACAACGCGCAGACGTCCGAGGAAGACACCTTCTACCACTTCACCTGCCTGCCCGAATACCTCCCGCGCGCCTTCGACGTCCTGGCCGACATCCTCCGCCCCACCCTCCGCGATGACGACTTCGAGACCGAGAAGAAGGTCATCATCGAGGAGATCCTGATGTACATGGACAACCCCATGTCCGTCGCCTACGAGGCGGCCAAGGCGGCCCACTTCGGCGGGCACCCGCTGGGCAACAGCATCCTCGGCACCGTCGACTCCATCACGGCGATGAAGGCCGACGACATGCGCTCCTACTTCGCCAGCCGCTACAGCCCGGCGAACATCGTCCTGGGCTTCGCCGGCAAGGGGGAATGGGACCAGCTCCTGGAGCTGGCGGCCGACCGCTGCCGCGACTGGACCGGCGTGCATCCCGCGCGCGACGCCAGGCCGGTCCGGGGCCGCCGGGCGTTCGAGGCCATCCTCCGCGAGGACGACCTCCAGCAGACGATCGTCGGCGTCGCCGACGGCCCGCCGCTGGAGAGCGACGACCGCTACGCCGCGCACCTGCTGGCGACGATCCTCGGCGACCACACCAGCTCGCACCTCTACTGGGCGCTCGTCGACCCCGGCCACGCCGACGGCGCCGAGATCAGCTATCAGGACTACAACCAGGCCGGCGGCTTCTACACGTTCCTCTCCTGCGAGCCCGACGACGTCGACGACAACCTGGAGCGGGTCGCCGAAGTCTGCCGCGGCGTCATGGAGAAGGGCGTGACCGAGCGGGAGTTGGCCCAGGCGCGGAACAAGGTGCTGGCCCGATCGGTGATCCGCGGCGAGCGGCCGATGGGCCGCCTGGCCTCGCTCGGCTTCCACTGGGCCTACCGCCGCGCGTACCTGCCGATCGAGCGGGAGCTGGAAGCCTTCTCCGGGGTCTCCGTCGACCAGATCGGCCGCCTCGTCCGCGAATGGCCCCTCTGGCCGATGACCATCGCCTCCGTCGGCCCGACGACCGAGGTCCAACCGCCGAAGTGATCGGCGACCCCGAGGCCCCGCCCCATGCGCATCGTCAGCCTGCTGCCGTCGCTCACCGAGCTCGTCTGCGCGCTGGGGAGGCGGGACGACCTCGTCGGCGTGACCCACGAGTGCGACTACCCGGCCAGCGTGCGCGAACTCCCCAGCCTCACCGCCAGCCGCATCCCCGCCGAGGCCACCAGCGCCGAGATCGACGCCCTGGTCTCCGAACGGCAGGCCGGCCTCTACACGCTCGACGAGGCGACGCTCGCGTCGCTCCGGCCCGACCTGATCCTGACCCAGGAGCAGTGCGACGTCTGCGCCGTGAACGAGGCGACCGTCCGCCGCGCCGCCGCGGCGTTGCCCGGCTCGCCCCGCGTCGAGAGCGTCGACCCGCGGACGCTCGACGACGTGTTCGCGATGTTCCGCCGCGTCGGCGACCTGATCGAGCGCCCGGTGGAGGCCGAGTACCTCGTCGCGGGATTCCATCGCACGGTGCGCTGGATCCGCGAATTCGTCATGCCCTCCCGCCCCCGCCCCCGCGTCGCCCTGCTGGAATGGCTCGACCCGCCGTTCTCCTCCGGGCACTGGAACCCGGACATCATCGAGCTGGCCGGCGGGCGCGAGGTGATCGGCCGGCCGGGGGAGCGATCCCGGCGCGTCGGGTGGGACGAGGTCGCCCAGGCCGAGCCCGAGGTGATCCTCGTGGCCCTCTGCGGGTTCGAGCTGGAACGGGCCGCGCGCGAGATGGCGAGCGTGATCGACCGGCCCGAATGGCGGAGGCTGCCGGCGGTGCGGGAGGGGCGGGTGGCGCTCGTGGACGGCTCGGCGTTCTTCTCGCGCCCGGGGCCGCGGCTGGAGGTCGGCCTGCGGATCGCCGCCGGCGCGATGGCCCCGCTGCTGTTCGGGCCGCTCGACACCCGCCGCGGCGAGGCGTGGCGGTTCCTGCCGAAGCCCTGAACGCGAACCGTCCGCCGGGGGCGCGAGGCCCGCGGCGGACGGTCGAGGGTTATCGGGTTCGGGCCGGGTCGAGGGGCCGGATCACAGGCCGCTGAGGTCGGCGGCGGTGATGCGGACGCCCTTGCGGAGCCCCAGCTCCTTGACGACGGAGTCGCTGGCCGGGAAGGTCATGCTCCGACGCGGGGAGATGGAGATGCCGGAGAGTTCGCGCGGCTCGTCGTCGCCCTTCTCGACGCCGGCGATGGCCAGGCCGTTGAGGATCAGCGGGGAGGCGTTGTCGATCTTGATGCGGAAGGTCGGCTTCCCCTTCTCGCGGGGGCCCGGGCTGACCTGGGCCCGCACCAGCCGGTTCAGGACGCCCCCCGCCAGCTCGTCGGCCAGCGCGGCGGCGTCGACCTCGCCGTCCTTGCGGGGGACGGTGAGGGTGAACTTGCCGAACGGCTCCCACGCCTGGCTCGTGCTGTTGCTGGAAGCCACCAGCACCACCGCCGACTTGCCGTCGACGCGGACGCGGCAGGCGACCGACGGACCGGTCGGCGCGGTCGGGACGCCCTCGCGGGCCCACAGGCCCAGCACCGGCTTGTCCTTGAGCGCCCGGGTCAGCTCTCCCGCGATCGCCTCGGAATCGGCGTCCTTGGCGTCGACCTGGAAGAGCAGCTCGCCCGTCTCGTCGCCCTGGATCGTGTCGAGGCGGTCGACGAAGTCCTGGGCCAGGGACAGCTCATACTCGTAGTTCTTGCCGCGGCGCTCGGCCATCTGGGCGATGACGCCCCAGTCCAGCCCCTGGGCGACCCGCCACATCACGAGCTGAGAGATCGACTCGGGGGCCTTCTCCGCCGCCAGCCGGCGCAGGGCCTTCTGGACGCGGTCGTCCGTGCCGAGCTGCGAGACGTCGCCGATCTGGAGCTTCTCGCCCTCGCGCGGCAGGCGGATCGTCCCCTGGTCGGTCGGCGGGCTCAGGCTGACGAGCCGGGTGGGGAGGTTGCGGGTCTGGCCGGGCTTGAGGGCCGCGAACGGCAGGCCGGTCGGGGCGACCGACCGCATGCCGCCGCCCATCATGCCGCCCATGCCGCCCATGCCGCCGCCCATGCCGCCCATGCCGCCGCCCATGCCCATGCCGCCCATGCCGCCCATCATGCCGGCGGCCAGGCTGCGCTGATCCCAACTGTCGTAGTCGCCGCAGAGCTGCATGATCAGGCGGGCGAGCATCATCATGCCCATCGTGGGGGGCATGGTGCCGCTCATGCCGCCCATGCCGCCGCCCATGCCCCCCATGCCGCCGCCCATGCCTCCCATGCCGCCCATGCCGCCCATGCCGCCGCCCATGCCACCCATGCCGCCCATGCCGCCCATGCCCCCCATGCCGCCGCCCATGCCCCCCATGCCGCCGCCCATGCCCCCCATGCCGCCGAACTGGCCGGCGGCGCCGGAGGCGACGAGGCCGGGCGGGAGGACGACGTTAAGCTTGCGACGGGACTTGTTGGTGACGGAGACGGTCATGCGGCCGTCCCCCTTCCCTTCGGCCTGGACGTCGACGAGGCCGTCGCGCATGGCTTCGAGGAGGCTGACGGCCGGGGCCTCGTCCTCCGCCGAGACGGCGGCGTCGGGGGCGGCGTCGGGCTTGGTGGTGGTCTTTTCGTCGTCGGCGAACGCCGGGACGACGGAGGAGGCCGCAAGGAGCACCCCCCCGGCGAACAGACGATTGAGGAACCGAGTGGTCGACATGGGTGAGACGCCTTTCCGTATCGAATTGGCCCGGGAGAGCCGCTCCCCGCGGCCGCGAGGGGCGGCTTGGGTCGATCGTCGTCCCGGCTTGATCGTGGTTTCTCGGGTGGATCGCTGGTGAGGATGAGGCCGCGACGGCGAAGTCGGGCGGTCACTTTCCAGTTTAACAGACGAATTCCCGAGGGCCCCTATTCGCGCCGATTCCCGCGTCTCGGCAAGGCGGTTCTGACGCGCCGACCTCCTGGGGCGGTCGGCGAGACCGCGCCGGCCGCGGCGTCGCGGCCGGTCGCGGGGCGGTTGCGGGCGGGGGAGGCTCAGACGCGCCCGAGGTACTCGCCGGTCCTGGTGTCGACCCGGACGACGGTCTGGGGCTCCATGTGCTCGGGGACCTGGACGACGTGGCCGGTCGCGAGGGTGGCCGGCTTGGTCCTCCCCGTCGCCGAGTTGCCCCGGACCCCCGGCGCGGTGTCGACGATGGTCATCTCGATGGTGTCGGGGAGGTCGATGGCGATCACCTCGTCGTCGACCACCAGGGCCTCGACGTCCGGCATGTTCTCGGTCATGAACGGGAGCTGGTCGGCCAGGTCCTCGGCGCGGAACGAGAACTGCGAGAAGTCGCCCGAGTCCATGAAGTGCAGCTCGTCGCCGTCTCGGTAGAGGTACTGGATCGGCTTGCGCTCGAAGCTGGACTCGTTCAGCGCGTCGGTGCCGCGATACGACTTCTCGACGCGGTTCTTCGTCTTGAGGTTGCGGGCCTTGACCTTGTAGAGCGTCGCCGCCCCCCGGGCCGAGGGCGTCTGGACGTGGATCTGCTCGATCATGTGCGGCGCGCCGTCGATCTCGACGACCATCCGACGCTTGAAATCCTTGGCGGGCACCACGGGGGGCTGACTCCCTCGAACGGGGGGGCGGAAGGCGAGGCGACGGCCGGCCCCAGCGGCCGGCGACGGCCGGATATTTTACCCGCGCCCCGGAAAGTCGGTCAAAGCCGGTCGACGGGAGGTCCCATGAGTCGAGACGCGAAGGCGGCCCCCGGCCGCGAGGCCTCGCCGGAGGGGGAGGAACGGGCGATCGCTCGGATCGTCGAGGTCGAGACGCGGCTGCTGGAACGGAAGGTCGCCGACGAGGGGCTGGGCGTGGACGGCAGGCCGGTCCCGCGGTCCCAGCATCCCAAGCAGCACGGCGCGGTCCGCGCGGAGTTCGTCGTCCGCGACGACGTGCCCGAGCACCTGCGCCGGGGCCTGTTCGCGGAGCCCGGCCGTCGCTTCCCCGCCTGGATCCGGTTCTCCAACGCCATCCAGAAGGACGACCGCCTCGGCGGCGGCCACGGCATGGCGATCAAGCTGATGGACGTCCCCGGCGCCCGGAATCCCGACGGGACCGAGGGGACGACGCACGACCTCGTCCTGCTGGACTTCCCCCGGTTCGCCGTCCGCGACGCGATCGAGGTCGCCAGGCTCCAGGAGGCGAGGCTCGGCGTGGCGACGGCGAGATTCCGGCTGCTCTCCCGGCTGCCGATGGCCCTGTTCCTCGTGGGACGCCCCCGCACGGCCTCCGCGCTCTTCCAGATGATGCGCCGGGTGCCGACGAACCCGATGGCCGCGACCTACTGGAGCACCACCCCCTACAAGCTCGGCGAGGGGGCCGCCGTGAAGTACGTCGCGCGGCCGGTGCTCGACGGCCCGGTCATCGAGGCCGAGGAGTCCTCCCCGGATCAGCTCCGCGAGGCGATGGCCCGGCATCTGTCCATGAAGCCCGCGCGGTACGACTTCCTCGTGCAACCTCAACTCGACCCCGACGCCCAGCCGATCGAGGACGCCTCGGTCGAGTGGGACGAGGAGAGGTTTCCCCCGGTGCCGGTCGCGACGATCGAGATCGCCGCGAACCAGCCGTTCGGGCGCTGGATGGACTTCTGCGAGAACCTGGAGTTTTCCCCCGCTCGCTGCCGTCCCGACCATGAACCCCTCGGCGGGATCAACCGCGCCCGGCGGGCCACTTACCTGGCGATCTCCAGGCTCCGGCACGACCGCAACCGCGTCCCGCGCGTCGAGCCGACGCCCGAGACCGACCCCGAACGGTCCCCGGGACCCGCGGCTTAATTGAACAGTCGCGGTCGGTGGCGTCGCTTTTCGTTCGGGGGAGTGTTTCGCCGAAGCCTCGCGGCTTCCTCCTTTCGATGCGCCGGTCGGCCGAAGTCCGCTCTTCGTGAATTATTGTAAATCTACGGCGAGCATGCGTCTTGACGGTTGCGTGCGGAGTAGGTCGGGCGTAGCCTGGGGCCCCCGGGCGTTGCATGATCCCCTAACTCACCACGCGGGTGGGTTGATGGAGGGCCGAGGCGGCCCGGGCGGGAGAGCCTACCGATGAGCATGAGGATGATCCGCCTGGCCGTCGCCGCCGCGTTGGCGATCGGGTTCGCCGGCCGCGGCGAGGCCGGCACCATCACGTTCAACTTCTCCGGGGGGAGCGGGGCGTCCGCGTTCACCGGGTCGTTCTGGTATGACCTGGACACGCCGGACCTGAACCCGAACCCGAATGGGGGCGATTACGAGCCGTCGGCCGCCTTCCCCATGGGGTTCAGCGTCGACGGGCCCAGCGGCTCGTACTCGGCGGTCGCCGACACCGGGATCGTCTCGGTCGCGCACTACGGCTCGATCAGCATCAACCTGTTCAGCGCCGACGGCGGCGCGTTCTATTTCAGCATCCACAGCCAGTGGGCGGCCGGCGGGCCGGACGACCTCCCGGCGAGCTACGCGGTCACGCCGGACTCGTTCGGCTCGGTCGCGGTCATCGTGAATCGCCTCGGCATCCGCGAGGAAGGCGACCTGACGTCCGTGACCACCGCCGCGGCGGCGGTGCCGGAGCCGGCCTCGCTGGCGATGGCGATGGTCGGCGCCGTCGGCCTGCTCGCCCTCGCCCGTCGACGCCCCGCCTGACGCCGCCTCGGCGAAGATCACGCCGTCCCGTGGGCGTGGGCCGACGGACGCTCGGCCCTCTCCCCCCCCTCTCAACCTGGCGTGGGCACTCCTCGCCGGGCCGCGCGGCCTCGCCGCCCGTTCGCCTTGTCGCCGGGCGCCGCGCTTTGGTATGAATGAGCGACCATTGGAAGATGGTTCAGGGATGTCGGCCCGCGGTGGGAACTCCGGGCCGACGCCACCCCGTCGAGGGGCGCTGCGACGGCGCGCGGGACGCGCCTGCCAGGCTCGACGGGGCGGGGATTCTTCGCAACGGCGCCCGTTCATCGTTCATGGAGACTTTGAACGTGTCCGCAGTCGCCGAGAAGAAGACCGTCGCCCACGCCCCCGCCAAGGATTACCACGTCGCCGACATCTCGCTCGCCCCCTGGGGCCGCCGCGAGATCGCGATCGCCGAGACCGAGATGCCCGGCCTGATGGCGATCCGCGAGGAGTACGCCGCGAGCCAGCCCCTGAAGGGCGCCCGCATCACCGGCTCGCTCCACATGACGATCCAGACGGCCGTCCTGATCGAGACCCTCACGGCGCTGGGCGCCGAGGTCCGCTGGGCGTCCTGCAACATCTTCTCCACCCAGGACCACGCCGCGGCGGCCATCGCCGAGGCCGGCGTCCCGGTCTTCGCCTTCAAGGGCGAGTCGCTGGAGGAGTACTGGGAGTTCACCCACCGGATCTTCGAGTGGGCCGACGGCGGCTTCTCGAACATGATCCTGGACGACGGCGGCGACGCCACGCTGCTGCTCCACCTCGGCGCCCGCGCCGAGTCCGACGCCTCGGTCCTGGCCAAGCCGGGCAGCGAGGAGGAGCGCGTCCTGTTCGCCGCCATCAAGAAGCGGCTGGCCGACCGGCCCGGCTGGTACTCCGAGCGGCTCGCCGCCGTCAAGGGCGTCACCGAGGAGACGACCACCGGCGTCCACCGCCTCTACCAGATGCACAAGCGCGGCGAGCTGAAGTTCCCCGCCATCAACGTCAACGACTCGGTCACCAAGTCGAAGTTCGACAACCTGTACGGCTGCCGCGAGTCGCTGGTCGACGGCCTCAAGCGCGCCACCGACGTGATGATCGCCGGCAAGGTCGCCGTGGTCTGCGGCTACGGCGACGTCGGCAAGGGCTCGGCCCAGGCCCTGCGGGCCCTCTCGGCCCAGGTCTGGATCACCGAGATCGACCCGATCTGCGCCCTCCAGGCCGCGATGGAAGGCTACCGCGTCGTCACCATGGAGTACGCCGCCGACAAGGCGGACATCTTCGTGACCACGACCGGCAACTTCAAGGTCATCCACCACGACCACATGGCTCGGATGAAGGACCAGGCGATCGTCTGCAACATCGGCCACTTCGACAACGAGATCGACGTGGCCTCGCTGGAAGGCTACCGCTGGGAGGAGATCAAGCCCCAGGTCGATCACGTGATCTTCCCGGACGGCAAGCGGATCATCCTGCTGGCCAAGGGCCGCCTGGTGAACCTGGGCTGCGCCACCGGCCACCCCTCCTACGTCATGTCGTCCTCGTTCGCCAACCAGACGCTCGCCCAGATCGAGCTCTGGAAGAACAACGACAAGTACCCCGTCGGCGTCTACGTCCTGCCGAAGAAGCTGGACGAGCACGTCGCCCGGCTGCAGCTCCGCAAGCTCAACGTCCAGCTCACCGAGCTGACCGAGGAGCAGGCCGCCTACATCAACGTCCCGAAGGAGGGGCCCTACAAGTCCGATCACTACCGCTATTGATCGGCCTCGCCCCATCCCACCCATCCGACCGCGCCCCGAGGCCGCCCGCCGGCCTCGGGGCGTCGCGCGTTCTTTCCCGCTCCCACATCCCCGAAGACGAGAGACATCCCCGATGCCCGACGTTCGCGCATTCCAGGGCGTCCGCTACGACGTGACCAAGGTCGGCGCCCTGTCCGACGTGGTCGCCCCCCCGTATGACGTCATCGGCCCGGAGTTGCAGGAGAAGCTCTACCAGGCCAGCCCGTACAACAGCATCCGGATGGAGCTGAACAAGGCCGAGCCCGGCGACCCCGCCGACGAGAGCCCCTACACCCGCGCCGCCCGGTTCCTCAAGGAGTGGCGGCGCGACGGCGTGCTGCGGACCGAGGAGCAGCCCGCCTTCTACGTCTACGAGCAGACGTACCAGGTCGAGGGGAAGACCCACGTCCGCAAGGGCTTCTTCGCCCGCGTGCGGCTGGAGCCCTTCGGCGAGGGGAAGATCTACCCCCACGAGCAGACCCTCGCCGGCCCCAAGGCCGACCGCCTGGCGCTCTACCAGGCCACCGGCTTCAACCTGAGCCCCATCTTCGGCCTCTACCCCGACCCGACCAACGAGGTCATCCGCAAGGTCGAGGAGGGGATCAAGGACAAGACGCCGATGGTCGCCGAGGACCACCTGGGCGTCGTCAACAAGCTTTGGCTCTGCACCAATCCCGAGGTGATCTCGGCCGTCGTCGGCCTGATGGGGTCGAAGCCGACGTTCATCGCCGACGGCCACCACCGCTACGAGACCGGCCTCCGCTACCGCAACGAGCTGGAGGCCGCCGGCGAGCTGACCGGCCCGGACGACCCGGCCAACTTCTGCCTGATGATGATGGTCTCCATGAGCGACCCCGGGCTCCTGATCCTGCCGACCCACCGGCTGGTCAAGGGGATCCCCGGCCTCACCGCCACCGAGCTGGCCAACCGCCTCGGCTCCGAGTTCGCGCTCGAGGTCGTCGGCGAGGGGGACGCCGGGCTGGAGGCCGCCGCGCTGGCCACCGAGTCGAGCGACGAGCAGGACGTGCTGGCCTTCGGGACCGTCGCCGACGGCAAGTGGACCGTCGCCCGGCTCCGCTCCGACGCCACCATGGACAAGCTCGCCGCCGACCACGGCGCCGACTGGCGGTCGCTCGGCGTGAGCATCCTCCAGGTGCTCGTGCTCGACCACCTGCTCGCCCCGCTGACCAAGGAACGCTCCACCCGCTACGTCCACCTGGCCAGCGAGGTCAAGGAAGACGTCGACGCGAGGGGCTGCGACGTCGCCTGCCTCGTCCCCCCCGCCAGCATGGAGCACGTCGAGGCCATCGCCTCCGCCCTCGAAACCATGCCGCCCAAGAGCACCTACTTCTACCCCAAGCTCCTCACCGGCCTGGTCTTCAACCCCCTCCGGTGATCGCCCCCCGCCGGGCCCTCCCACGCGAGGGCCCCGGCGGGACGCCGACGACGAGCCCGGAGGTTGGCTTCGTTCGCGCGCGGCGTGTTTCCTCGGATTCGACGTAACCGGCTATCAAGCCTCGCGTTTGCGTCGCTGGCGAGTTGGCTTCGTTCGTCGTTTTCGAAGTGATTTCTCGGTGGTTCCGGCCGCCGCCCGGCGGCGGGGTCTTGGGGGCCGACCTCTCGATCGCGCGCGGTTGGCGCGTGCGCGCCTCGGCGTCTTCCGCCCCAGGGGCCGGGGCCATTTTTCCGATCCGGCCGGGTTGTCAAGGAGCGTGGCGAACCGTCACTTCCCATGATCGCCGGGTTCGGCGGCGAGATTTCACGAATCCGGGAGGATTTCGCGCGAAAGGCCGGAACCATGGGCGCGGCTCGACGCGCTTCGGGATGGCGCCGGCCGCGCTTACGCCTCGCGTCACGATGCGTAGGGCTTCCGGCCCAATCCTGTCCACTCTCCCGCCGGGCTGACGACCCGACTCTTTTGAGATGGCATGCGGGCTCGCCGCCCGTCGACGCCGAACGTTCCTTCTCCCCTCGTGGGAGAAGGTGGCCGAAGGCCGGATGAGGGGGGCGGAACCAGGAGCCTGTTGTGGCGCGGCCCGGTCGCGCCCCCCCCGCATCCCCCCCTCCGGGGCACCTTCTCCCACGAGGGGAGAAGGGGGGAGATTCGAGGCGGGGCTCCACGCTCGCGCCCGAGATGAACCGCCGCGATCCCCGAATCGCCAGGACCCCCACCCGGCCCTTCGGGCCACCCTCTCCCGGCGGGAGAGGGGACTCGCGTTCGCCCCCGTGCCGTCCTGGGGGCCGGGTCGGGAAAATGGAAATCCGCCGGGACGGGTCGGCGGGGATTATCGCCTAGGAAGGGAGTGAGCGGCGGGCGGGCGTCTTCCGGGCGGGCCGTCGACGCCGCCGCGTCTCGCCTGTACCGGGGGCGGGCCCGGCATCGCCGGACCGGCGCCCGTCGGACAATCCCGGCGCGTCGCTTTCCTTCCGCGGGCCCGAAGCGCGCCCGCGTGGTGGGTCCGTGTTGCATCCCAGTTCGGCCGCGCTCGCGGCCCGTCGGCGCGTGCGCGCCGCGGCGGGTCGGGGGTCGCGGTTGGTGTTCGGCGTCCGTACGCGGGGAGCGTTTCCGTGATGGCACATGGCGAGATCACCCTGGCGACGGGCGACGCCGCGAGCCCGGGCCCCCGGAGCGTCCGGCTGACCGTGGCCGAAGGGCCCTCCCGCGACCGTCGGCTCGAGGACTGGATCACCGTCAACCTCGACCCGGACGTGGAGCGGCCGGCGACAAACCTCTGGGCCCAGATCGTCGGCGCGCTCCCCGCCGCTCGGAGGCCGAAGGCCGCCGGCCGCGACCGGGGCGTCAAGTCGCGCGGGGGCTGGGATCGGTTCGCCGTCGTCTACAAGCGTGGGGCGACCGTCGTCCGGGTCACCGACCGCGAACTGGTGCAGCGCGCCGATATCGACGAATGGGCCGACGACCTGCGCGACCTGATCGAGGCCGGCAACCACCGGATCGTCCTGGACTTCTCCAGGGTCGAGCGGCTGGGTAGCTGGATCGTCGCGGCGGTCGTCGGGGCGCATCGCCTGTGCGAGAGCCACCCCGGCGGCCGGCTGAAGGTCTGCGGGATGGAGCCCCAGCTCCGCGAGATCTTCCGGATCATCGGCATGGGCCGGCGGATCTTCATGGTCGATGACGAGGCCGCGGCCGTCGACGGCCCCTGGCCCGAGTCGTCGCCGCGCGCCCTGCCGGTCGATATCCTCGCGACCCTGGCCGACGCGCTGGCGCTCCCCCCCATCGGCGGCGGGGCTCCGACCGAGGAGCCGCGGGACGAGGGCGGATCGGGCTCCGCCCCCGCCGAGGTCTCGACCCGAGACCCCGACGCCGAGGACGCCGCGGGGAGGATCAAGCACGAGGTCGTCCAGGAGGTGCTGATCGTCACGCCGGTCCTCGCCGACCTGGAGGACGAGGCCGCCAACGAGGCCCTGGGCGGTCGCCTGTCCGAACTGGCCGAGCGGCCCCTGCCGAGGCGCGTGGTGATCGACCTGGAGTTCGTCGGCCGGCTCTCGCGGCGGACGATCGGGGTGATCCTGGCGCACCACCTGCGCCTGGATCGCGCCGGCGGATCGGTGCGCGTCTGCGGGGCCCACCCGCGCGTCACCGCCCTGCTGGATCAGGTGCGGTTCACCATGCTCGTCGACTGCTTCCCGACGCTGGACGAGGCGGTGCTGGCGGCGTGGGGGGCGCGGGCCGAGCGGTGAGCCGCGCGATACCGTCCCTTCTCCCCTCGTGGTGCTCCGTCGAAAAGCCTGGGGAGGAGCGACGACAAGCCCCCCCTTCACCCCTCGTGGGAGAAGGTGGCCGAAGGCCGGATGAGGGGGCGACCGCCGTCGCATCTCTCATCCGGCCTCGGCTTTGAAGCCCGGGATTTCCGGTCGCGCCCCCCTCATCCGCCCCTCCGGGGCACCTTCTCCCACGAGGGGAGAAGGGATGAGTCCGTCGGGCTGGCCCGGGTCTTTCGACGGTGCGCCAGCAGGGGAGAAGGGGCGCTTGGCGGCGGCCCGCCGTGGGTTCGCATGCCCCTTTCCCTACAGTGTCGGGTCGTCAGCCCGCCGGAAGCTTTGACGGGACCGGCGGGCCGGCCCGCGGTTCAGTCCTCCCCGTCGTCGTCGCCGTTGTCGGACCACCAAGAGGGGGGCGAGGAGTCGGCGTCTCGGGGGGGGCCCGGGGGGGCGTCGGGCTCGGGGTCGGAGTAGCCGCCGAGGGACCAGACCAGCTCGCAGTTGTGGTGGACGTCCAGCATCGTCAGCGTCTGCACGGCGCGGAGGATGAGGATCTGGTCGCTCCATAGCTCGGTCTTGAGGATGACGTCGTGGAGCCGGGCGCGGACCTCGCCCCAGGGATCGGCCCCCCCCTGCCCCATCACCACGCGGAACCATCCCCGAGCGACGCGGCGATGCCGCCGCAGCAACGCGACGACCCGGCGCCGCGCCGGCGCGTCGTAGGCGGAGAACGCGGGGAGGTCGAACAGCCGCTTCCATGGCGGGCCCTTGCGCGGGGCCGGGCGCCAGAGGCGGCGCGGGTTGACGACGGGGTCCGGCAGGCCGGGGGGGAGCCGCTTGAGGTCGGACGTGGGCGAGGCGGCGTAGGCGGCAAGGATCGTCAGCGCCTCCATCGACTGGCCGAGCGTCGCCACGTCGTCGTGGTCCAGCACGCAGGCGGCGACCACGGCGCGGAGGGCCTCGCTGGAGCGATTGGCCAGGTACGGGACCTCGGCGGCGAGGAACGCGGGGAGGCCCTCGGCCGTCCAGCCCAGCCGGCGCAGCCAGCGCGCCGTCCAGGCCAGCCGGCGCTGCTGGTCGCGGCGGATGCGCTCGGCGGCGATGCGGTCGCGGCGCGAGGCCCCGATGAAGTCGAGGTCGGCCTCCAGGGTCGAGTCGAGCCCCAGGGTCGGCGGCGCGGTCGGGAGCTGGAGCCCCAGATATTCGACGTCGAGCCGGGCGCGGAGCCAGAGCGAGCCCATGAAGACGGGCTTGCGCATGCGGTGGATCTTCCGGCGCGCCGCGGCGTAGGAGTCGGCCGGGACGTCGCGGTCGCGCTCGACGCGGGGGTTGAGGATCTCGTGGACCCCCTTGTACACCCCGCGCACGGCGGTCAGGGCGCTGCGGAGGAACGCGCCGGCGACCACCAGCGGGAAGAGGGCGATGCGGCCGCCGGAGAGGCGGGCCTCGTAGAAGGCGTAGGGGTTGATGGTGCGCTGGGCCGGCGGCAGCTCCTCCAGCGGGAAGCTGCGGAAGGCGCGGCGGACGTTCTGCTGGCGATCCTTGCGGACCAGGCTCGCGACCTGGGGGCCGAAGCGCTCGCGGATCTCGGCCTCGCGCGCCGGGTCGTCGGCGAGGAAGTCGATCGCGGTGAACTCGACGGTCTGCAGCGACGCGGCGGCCTCGTAGCGGAGGGAGCCCCGGTTCGTCGGCGGGGGGGGCTCGCGGACCTCCAGCGGCTCGCGGACGCTGGGGGCGGGGAGGCGGACCTCGTCCGGGGGGATGCGCAGCCGCTTCCCCAGCCACTCCTGGAAGGCGCGACGGCGCGCCGGCGGCGAGCAGGCCAGGCGGTCCAGCGGGACGGCGTTGGCGTTGTAGTCCAGGATCAGGACGGCCGTCTCCTGGACGATGATCCGGGTGATGTAGTTGAACCAGAGGTACGGGCCGCCCAGGACCGTCCCCGCGCGGCTCAGGTCCAGCCTCCCCAGCGCCCGGCCGCCGGTCATGACGTGCTCGAACCGGCTGCGGCGGAGGTTCGCCAGGGCGAGGTTGCCGAGGAGCTGCACCGAGGTCTTCACGTCGTTGCGGTGGAACGGCGAGCCGTCCAGGTAGTCCTGGTACAGCAGCCGGATGTTCCGCAGGAAGGCCATCTCGCGGTTGGGGAACTGGGTGTTCCGGGCGGCGAACAGGGCCTCCACGTCGGCCGAGGCGGGGCGCCCGCCGTAGAGCGACGGGTCGCGGTCGTCCGCGGCGCGGAGGGCGATCTCCGGGTCGATGACGCGCTCGGCGAGGATGCGGGCGTCCTGGTCGGCGCGGCGGGCCTTGTAGGTCTTCGTCTGCGAGGCGAACTGGGCCTCCACGATCCGCTCGCTGAAGTCGGCCGCCTGGTTGGCGATCTTCCGCAGCCACGACCCCAGCGACCAGACCGCCAGGCAGACGCCCCCGAGGACGATGACCGGCCACCCCAGCTTGCGCTGGACCGCGTCGACGAACGGCCGGAACAGGACCAGGAAGCCGACGGTGTTGACGACCAGGAACAGCATCAGGAACGCCGAGCCCAGCCAGAGCAGCCGCTTGGCCGGCGTGCGCGTGGCGTTGACCAGCGTGAGGCCCAGGCGGTCGAGGAAGATGGCCGGGGAGAGCGTCGCCTGGAGGTCGGCCAGGAAGTAGATGACGTCCAGCCCGCGCTGGATCGCGAGGCCGACGTAGTTGGCCGCCAGGGCGACGGCCTCCGCCGGGGACTTCTCGCGGTGGGCGACCAGGCTGCTGATGAGCGGCAGGCGGCGGACGAGCGGGGCGTCGAGCACGCGGAGGTAGGAGTCGACCGAGGCGACGAACGCCGGCCCCATGCGGTCCAGGAGCGTCTCGGGCGTGAGCTGGACGAGCCGGTCGACCAGGGCCTCGACGGGGATCTCGCGGGTCTCGGGGCGCTCGGCCATCGGCTCGGCCCAGCGGGCAGGCAGGGTCTCCAGCAGCGCGGCGAGGTCGGAGAGACGCCGCGCGGCCAGGGCGTCCTGCTGGTCGCGGTGGAGCCGGCGTTCCAGCGCGTCGGCCGCCACCTGGACGTCGCCGCGGAGGGTCGCCAGGCGGTGGCGGTCGCTCGACTCGGCGCGTCGGCCGTGGTTGGGCTCGAACAGGACGATGTTCCGGTTCAGCAGCCCGGCGTTCTTACGCACCAGGCGGTCGCTCAGCCGGAGGGCGAACAGGGCCAGCCGCGCCAGGCGGATCACCGGCATCGCCAGCCGGAGCTGCGCCAGGATCTCCAGCACCCGGGCGAACCGGAGGTAGCGCATCAGCCAGAAGGCCTCCTCGCCGATCGCCGAGGTCGGATGCTCGGTCGCCACGATGTACGCCAGGAAGCCGTAGGGCAGCGACCCCAGCAGGTCGACCACGAAATGGCGGAGGAAGTACGCCCCCCGCGCCGGGGCGAGCGCCCACCGCAGGAAGAACTCCGACATCAGCCCGGAGCAGACCGCCAGGTCGAGCCAGGCGAAGACGGCCCGACGGGGGTCGGTGAGCATCCCGAGCCGATCCAGCAGGGTCTCCCCCAGGATCAGGAACGTCAGGGCCACGATCAGGACGAGCGCCATGTTGTCCATGAGCGCCGCGCCGCGAGCGCCGAGGAGGCGATGGAGGCGCAGCGACAGGAGCTTCTCCCGCCACTCGCCGCGGAGCACGCCGCGGAGGCGTCGGGCGTCGGCCAGCGCGTCGTCCAGCCGGCGGGCCGCCTCGGGCGAGGGGCGGCGGTCCTCCTCCGGCGCGCGGCGGCCGGCGCGGCGCAGCCCCCGCATGGAGGCGGAAAGGCGGTCGACGTCCTCCCCGGCCGTCTCCAGGCGGAGGACGGCGCGTCGCAGGGGGGCGTCCTGGAGGAACGCGATCATCTCGGTCAATTCGTCGCGCGCCGCCTGGACGATCCGCGCGCAGGACTCCGCCGCCTCGTCCGGGGGCATGGCGGCCAGCCGCTCGTTGAGCCGCGCGGCGACCTCCCCCCGACGCGCCGCCAGCGCGGCGGCCCATTCCTCCGGGGAGCCGCCCAGGGCCTCGGCGCCGGCGTCGTCGGCCTCGCCGTCGGCGGGCTCCATCGAGCCGACGCGGGCCTGGAGCCGGGAGAGCTTGTTGCGCACCGACGCCAGCCGCTCCGGCGTGGCGTCCTCCAGGGCGGCGTCCAGCTCCCCGCGGACCCGCCGCTCCAGGATCACGCCGCGCATCCGCTCGCACTTGGCGCGCAGGGCGGCGCGGCGGGCGCGGGCCCGGGTCCGCTTCGGCTCGGCTTCCAGCAGCCGCCGGACCTTCGCCAGGTCGACCTCGATCGACGCGGCGATCCCGGGGCCGGGGTCGCGCTCCAGGCGGCCGAGCAGCAGGCCGAACCATTCCAGGTCGGCCAGCATCGCGTCCAGGCCGAGGAGCCGGCGGTGCGGGTCGAGCCGGGCGTCGGCCGACATGGCGTGGAACGACGCGCGCTCGCGGGCGATCCACTCGCGGAGCCGCGACGCGGCCAGGCGCTCGGCGTCGCCCCCCGTCTCGGCCCCGGCGAGCAGCTCGTCCACGGCGCGGCGCAGGGCGGCCAGGCCGCGCGCGACCGGGCGTCGGAGGCGTTCCGTCTCCGGGTCGGGGTCGTGGACGTCGAGCCGCGCGCGGAGCCGCCGACCGGCCTCGACGTGCGTCATCAGCCGGGCCAGCCTCGCCGCGCGGGCGCGGTCGTCCGGGGGGGCCTCCGCGTCGCCCCTCCGCAGCAGCGCGTCGGCCTGGTCGCGCCAGGCGAGCTCGTTCCACGTCACCTGGGCCACCGGCGGTCGCTCCTTTCCCGGCCCATCATACCAGGGGGCGCGGGGGGCCCGTCACGCCGGGAGGCGTTCGCGGAAGAATCGCAGCCAGTTGCCGTGGAAGATGGCGTCGATCGCCGCCCCCGTGTAGCCCCGCGCGGCGAGCATGCCGTCGAGCTTCCGCAGGTCGGAGATCCGGTCAACCCCCCTCGGCGTCTGCTCCGAGCCGAAGCCGCCGTCGAGGTCGCTGCCGATCGCGACGTGGCGATGCCCCCCGGCGAGCTGGCAGACGTGGTCGACGTGGTCCGCCAGCGCCTCCAGGCCGACGACCTCTCGGGAGGTCTGGTGGCGGACCCAGCCGGGGTGGAGCATCCAGGCGTCCAGCGCGACGCCGATCACCGCGTCGCGCTCGATCAGCCGTCGGATCTGCCCGTCGGAGAACTGTCGCTGGTCCGGCACCAGCGCCCGGCAGTTGTTGTGGCTAGCCAGGACGGGCCCGCCGAAGGCGTCAAGGGCCTGGGAGAACGCCTCGTCGGCCAGGTGGGTGACGTCCAGGATCATCCCCAGCCGCTCGAACTCGCGGAGGAGTCGCAGCCCCTCGGGCGTGACGGGGCCCTCCGCGCCGGTGCCGGCGGCGTAGGGGCTATGGCCGTAGTGGGCGAGGTTCGCCGAGCGTAGCCCGAGATCCCACCACTCCTCCGCGCAGTCGGGGGCGACGATCGGGTCGGACCCCTCCATCGCCAGGATGTAGCCGATGGGCGTCGCCGACGGGTCGGCCGCCCAGGCGGACCAGTGGTCGTCCAGCTCGGCGCGGGTCCGGATCGGGCGGAGCAGGCCCCGACGCTCCAGCTCCCGATAGTAGGCGAGCTGACCCAGCGCGGCGGCGGCGGCGATCTCGCGGTTGCACCAGTCGAGGTTCGCCCGCGGCGGCCCCTGGGCGAAGCGGTCCCAGAGGCTGTCCGGCTTGGCGCGGGCGAGCAGCGTCGCCTGGCAGAGCGCGACGCCCCCCCGGCGCATCTCCGGCAGGGTCGTGGTGGCCCTCCCCCGCGCCGGGTGGTCGTCCATGCCGGATTCCGAGCGGTTCAGGTCGTCCAGCTCGCGCGTGACGTCCCGATTCCACCCCATCGCGTTCCAGGCGAGGTCCAGGTGCCCGTCGATCAGCGGCCTCATCGGCGTCTGCTTCCCCCGGCGTGTCGTGCATTTTCGGTGTGGAGCGGAGAGCGGTCCTAGGGTTATCCTGACAGGCGCGGAGGGCCGCGGCAACGGCCGAACGGCCGGCCTCGCCCGCGGGGCCGCCGCGATCGACCGCCCGCGACGCCCCACGAGGATCATCCCCCATGATCGAGGAACGCGAGACCGCCAACCGCCTGGTGTACGGCTTCCTGGGCGTCGTCATCGTCGCCTTCGTCCTCGCGGTCCTGGTCCGCCAGCCGAGCCGGCGGGTCACGGTCAACCTGACGCATCCCTCGTCCAGCATGAGGGCCGGCATCGGGAATTAAGCCAGATCCCCCGGGCGGGAGCCGGTGGAAAGGGTAGCGGCGTCCGTTCCTAATATGGAATGATGTCGGGATCGATCACGAGCGCGTCCCCCCCGGCGCGGGCCGCCGGCGCGGGGGCGAGCGATGGGCCAAGGATAGAGGCCGGCGTGGCGTCCCTACCAAGTGTTTCGAGCCTTGCAAGCATGCCGGCGCCGGACCCCCATCAGGGGGCGGCCTCGCAATCGCGCCTGTCGGTCCTGGACGGCTGGCGGGCGATGAGCATCCTGCTGGTCCTGGGCGCGCACATGCTGCCGCTCGGGCCGAAGAGCCTGCGGCTTAACTCGGCGGCCGGCGTCGCGGGGATGTCGTGCTTTTTCACGCTGTCCGGCTTCCTGATCGTCACCACCATCTTCAGGCAGCCGGTCGTCTCCACGTTCCTGATCCGGCGGCTCTTCCGGATCCTGCCGGCGGCGTACCTCACGATGGGCCTCTACCTGCTCATCCAGCGGTCCCCGTGGGACTTCTACCCGCCGCATTTCGCGTTCTACGTCAACTACGACAAGGCCCACCTCACGCCGCTGACGGCCGTGTTCTGGAGCCTCTGCGTCGAGATCCAGTTCTACGCGCTGGCGGCCTTCATCCTGGCGACCACCCGGCTGCGAGGGTTCGTCATCCTGCCCCTCCTCGGCCTGGCGATCACGGCGGTGAAGATCTACACCGGGACGCCCCGGACCATCGAGACCCACTTCCGGGCCGACGAGATCATGGTCGGCGCGGGCCTGGCGCTGATCTGGATGGACGAGCTCGGCCCCCCGGGACGCCGCCTTCGCGCCGTGATCTCCGCGCTCCCCTACGCCGCCTGGGCGGCGCTCTTCGTGATCGGCAGCCACCCGGAGTCGGGGCCGTTCCGGTACGCCCAGCCCTACCTGGCCGGCGCCATGATCGGCGCGACGTTGCTGGCGCCGGGCCGGGGCCAGGCCTGGCTCGGCTCTCGCCCCATGCGCTACGTGGCCGAGACCTCGTACGCCCTGTACGTCATCCACCCCTTGACGATGCACGGCTGGCTGGGCTCCGGCGGGAGCGTCGTGAAGTACCTGGTGAAGCGCCCGCTCAGCTTCATCCTGCTGTTCGGCCTGGCCCACCTCTCGACCTTCCATTACGAGCACCGTTTCATCGCGCTCGGCAAGCGGCTATGCCGGAAGATCACGGACCGGCGCCAGGCCGAGCCGGCGCCCGTGCCGGGCTAGCCGCGCCCCTCCACGACGGGGCTCCCGGGGCCCGCGGAGCCGGTCGCGTCCGGCCCCCGGCCCGGGAGGCCGGCCGCATAACCCTAGCCGCGACTGGGCCCCGGGGTGGCGGCACGCCTTGATGGCGTCCGCGAGGATCCCTAGAATCGGACGGCCCGAGGCGTCCCGGCGGACGCGACCCCCCGCCGGGGCCTCCCCCGAGGACCCATGATGGTTGAACCCCCCCAGACCGAAGCCAACCCCCTCCGTCAGGCCCTCCCCCGAGCCCAGGCCCCCCAGCCCTGCGCCATCGTCCTGTTCGGCGCCACCGGCGACCTGGCCCATCGCAAGCTCGTCCCGGCCCTCTACCGCCTCTACCACCGCGGACACCTGCCGACCGAATGCGCCATCGTCGGCTTCGGCCGCCGCGACTGGTCCGACGACGACCTGCGCAAGGAGTACGAGGCCTCCTTCCCCGCGTCCGAGAAGGGGGGCGACTTCAAGGACGTCTGGCCCCAGTTCGCCTCGCGCATCGTCTTCACGCCGGGCACCTTCGACGACCCCGGGGCGTTCCGCGCCCTCAAGGCCAAGCTCGAGGAGCTGGACCGTACCCACGGCACCCGGGGCAACCGCGTCTTCTACATGGCCGTCGACCCCGAGTTCTTCCGCCCGATCATCGACCAGCTCGGCGAGGCCGAGCTGATCCACGACTGGCGCCAGGAGAGCCCCTGGAGCCGCGTCGTCGTCGAGAAGCCCTTCGGCCACGACCTCGAGTCGGCCCGCCAGCTCAGCCGCGACGTCTCCCGCGTGCTGGACGAGGACCAGGTCTATCGCATCGACCACTACCTGGGCAAGGAGACCGTCCAGAACATCCTCGCCCTGCGGTTCGGCAACAGCATCTTCGAACCCCTGTGGAACCGCCGCCGCGTCGCCTCGATCCAGATCACCGTCGCCGAGGAAGTCGGCATGCCCGGCAACCGCGGGTCGTACTACGACTCCGCCGGCGCGATCCGCGACATGGTCCAGAACCACATGCTCCAGCTCCTCTGCCTGGTGGCGATGGAGCCCCCCGTCGACCTCTCCGCCGACGCCGTCCGCAGCGAGAAGGTGAAGGTCCTCCAGGCCCTCCCCCGCTGGACCCCCGAGGAGGTCTACCGCCACGTCGTCCGCGCCCAGTACTCCGCCGGCTCCATCGAGGGGGCCGACGTCCCCGGCTATCGCCAGGAGAAGGGCGTCGCGGCGGACTCCACCACCGCCCCCTACGTCGCCATGCGGCTGACGCTCAACAACTGGCGATGGGCCGGCGTGCCGATCTTCCTGCGCACCGGCAAGCGGCTCCCCAAGCGGGCCACCGAGATCGCCATCCAGTTCAAGAAGCCGCCGACCCAGCTCTTCGACGTCGAGCACGACGGCAACTCGGCCGGCAATCAGCTCGTCCTGCGGATCCAGCCCAACGAGGGCGCCAGCCTGACCTTCGAAGCCAAGATCCCGGGCTCCCGGCGGCGGCTCCAGGAGGTCCGCATGGACTTCCGCTACGGCACCGCGTTCGCCTCCCCCCCGCCCGAGGCCTACGAGCGGCTGCTGCTGGACGTCATGCTCGGCGACCCGACCCTCTTCACCCGTACCGACGAGGTCGAGAACGCCTGGCGATTCATCGGCTCGATCCTCGACGCCTGGGACCGCCCCGACGCCCCCCCGCCGGTCGAGTACCCCGCCGGCTCCTGGGGCCCCCAGGCCGCCGACGAGCTGATCAAGCGCGACGGGGCCACCTGGCGGAGGCTCTGATCGGCCGATCCCCGGCCCCGACCTCGGGAGGCCCGCCATGCCCGTCGCCCTGCATCACGACCCCCGGATGATCGAGCACCGCCCCCCGGCGCGGCACCCCGAGAAGCCCGAGCGCCTGGAGGCGATCATCCGCCACCTGCGGCGCGTCGGGCTGCTCGACGCCTGCCCCGCCGGGCTCGTCCGCGAGGCGACCGACGACGAACTCCGCCGCGTCCACTCGGCGGCCTACCTCGCGTCGGTCGTCGCCGTCGACGGCCGCGGGGGCGGCCCCCTCGAGGCCGACACCTGGATGTCCCCCGGCTCGCTCACGGCCGCCCGGCTCGCCGCCGGCGCGGCGATCGAGGCCGTGGCCGGCGTGCTGGCCGACGACAGGCCGGATCGGGCGATGGCCCTGGTCCGCCCGCCGGGGCACCACGCGGTCCCCGGCGGCGCCATGGGGTTCTGCGTATATTCCAACGTCGCGGTCGCCGCGCGCGAGGCCCTCGCCCGCCACGCGGTCAACCGGATCCTCATCGTCGACTTCGACGTCCACCACGGCAACGGCACGCAGGACGTCTTCTACGAGTCGGCCGAGGTGGCCTTCCTCTCGGTCCACCGCCACCCGTTCTACCCCGGGACCGGCCGGGAGGACGAGACCGGCTCCGGGCCGGGCCTGGGCCTGACGAGGAACATCCCCCTCCCCTTCGGCACCCCGCCGGCCGATTTCCGCGCCGCGTACCGCGCCGGGCTCCAGGACCTGGCGGACAGGCACCGCCCCGAGCTGATCATCATCAGCGCGGGCTTCGACGCGATGGCCGAGGATCCCGTCGGCGGCCTGGGCCTGGACTTCGAGGACTTCGACCGTCTGACCCGCGACGTGGTCGAGGTAGCCGACGTCCACGCGCGCGGCCGGATCGTCAGCGTCCTGGAAGGGGGCTACAACCCCTCTCTACTGGCCGGCTGCGTCGAGACGCACCTGAAGGCCCTGGGAGCCTAACCTCGGCCTGGAATCGCCGAGAGGAGGAAGATGGGAGAAATGACCCCGACGGGAGTCGAACCCGTGCTGCATGCGTGAAAGGCATATCCACGGATTCCACAACCCGCAAGCCCGCAAGGATGTTGCGGCTTCTCCCGAGACCCCCTGCCCACCATTTGCCCACCGACGAGTGTCCCACCGATCCCGACCTAGCCGCCCTCGTGGGAGCGTGGCCCGACCTGCCCGAACCCGTCCGGGCCGGCATCATGGCGATGATAAAGGCAGTGGAAAAATGATGCATGCATGATGAATTCTTTTGGAGCGTCAGGCGTGCGGCCGTTATGGTGTGGGACTAGGGTTCAGAAAACAGGTGTCTCGACCGCGTAAACATGCCCTTCCTTGGAGCGGACCGGCTCTCGCGAGGGCTGTTCAAGGAATTTGCAAACATGGGTCAGGAGCGTAGGTTCCCGTGCCCCGACTGCGGATTTGAGTTCCACTATACTCCCGACGAGCCAAGGCTGTCTGCACCGTGCCCAAAGTGCGGCCAAGACCTAGTCATGCCTCATGGGAAATTCGACCTGAGATGGGCTACGCCAGGCCCCGGCGCATCGGAAGAGATGCTAAGCAAGCCGCCCGTATTTGGTCGCCAATCCGGCTTTTTATCGAGCGAAGAACGGGACAGGCTCTACAAGAGACACGCCACTTGGGCGATACGCCGCTGGGAAGAAATATCCGCCAAGCCCGACTCAAGCCTGTCTGATCGCCGTGCCGCTGAAGAGGAGGTTTACTGGGCGATTTGGTCATTCCCCGCCAAGCCGTTCATACTTGATGGCAAGCGATACAAGTGTTTCTCCAGAGCCAGCGGCATTGGGGTCAGCGTGACACCGGCCCCGGAGAAAAAGCGGGGGAAGAAGTCTCAGTAGCCTTTCGCAAGCCACGCATGGACCGACTCGCACCTGTGCCGTTCATCCCTGCTCAGATGCCGCCGTGTCCTTTCCTGCATTGCGCCCCGATCCCGACCTAAGCGCCCTCGTGGAATCGTGGACCGACCTGCCCGAACCCGTCCGGGCCGGCATCCTGGCGATGGTCCGCGCATGCAAGCCCTGACCGTCACGGTGGCGGGGCGGTCGCGTCGTATTCACCGGAGTGCGCCGGGAATTACCGACGATCCCGCGATTGCCCGGACGCGCGGACGTCCGGCCCCTCCCGCCCCCCGAAGTGCGGCACGCGCGAGTCCGTAGGTTATGATTCCGTGGGGCCGGGAGGATTCGCCCATGCACTTCAAGACGATCGGGGGCCGCGTCTACCTGTACGAGAGCGTCCGGCGTGGCTCGCGCGTCACGAGCCGCTGTTACGGGCAAGCGGCACCGGATTTGGTGCCGCTGTGTCGGGCCGTCGGCGCGGAAAGTCGCCGGGACCGGGCCGAGATGGAGGCCGCGACGCGGCGTCGGGAATCGGCCGTGGTCGCGCCGCTGGCGGGGCTGGGCGAGGCGCTGGCCGCCTATGGGCGCGAGGTCGACGCCGCCGTGGCAACGGCCCTGGGATCGCTCGGATACCATCGCCAGAGGCGCGGCCCCTGGCGGAGAAGGAGGGGTACGCCGATGGAATTCGCCTTCAAGGGAACGCCTCGCACCGAAACCGGGAAGCTGATCCGCCTGGCCAGGAAGGGCGACGCCCTGGCCCGTGAGCAACTGCCGACGGCGCTGCTGGAGGCCGCGAACCGGCCGGGCGGGGACGTCGAGGAGACCACGCTCCTCAACCTCGCGCGGATGCTGCCGGGAGCCCGGCGCGACGACGTTTGCGAGGCGATCCTGGCGCGGGCCGAGTTGATGCGCCTGAAATTGGCCCCGCCCGGCTCGACCGCCGTCGAGGAACTTCTGGCGGCCCGCGTCGTCGCCGATTGGATGCACGCCCAATCGTGGGAGCAGCTATTCGCCGGCATCTGGAATTCAGACTCCAACCGCCCGTCCGATCGACTCATGGCGATGATCCAGAAGCACATGGACGCCGCCGTCCGCCGCTACCGGAGTTCGATCGTGGCGATGGCCAAGGTGCAACGGCTCGGGCTGCCGGTCGTCATCGGCCAACTGAACGTGGCGCAGGCCGGGAGCCAACAGTTGAACCAGTCCCGAACGGACTGCGCCCCCGAGGCTGCGCGCCCTGAATAGACGGGCCGGAAGTGCTATGATGTACAGAGACGGGTGGCAAGTCGGGTTGCAAACCGGCATGCCCAACGCGAGCCCGGCCGGTCGTCACGCTCCATCGGCGATCGGTCGGGTTCGGCCCGGCTCGATGGGGCACACGCCATGTCCGAAGATGCCAGGCGTCTGCATTCGCCAGTTAGGTGGAACGATACGATCCCCGCGGCTCGATGGCCCGGCGGCCAGCCCCGCTTCACGATCGACGTCTGGTTCTACCTCGCCGCCTTCCGGGGTGAGCTTGGCCATCTGATCCGAGTCGCGCGACGGCATGCGAGTCTAGTCGGCGATGGAAAGCCGCGTCTCGTCTCGCAGGCGCTGACCGGCGCGACGGCGGCGGAACTTTGGATGACCGCACGCGCCGTGCGCCACTACCACGAAAGGTTTGAGCAGGCCAGGAAGGGACAGCCCATCCACAGAGACGATGTGAGCTGGGAATTTTTCGTGGGAGCGGCCGGGCTTGCCGAACATCTGGCGGACGCGATGCGGGCTCGCTCGCACGTCGACTTCGCGAATGCGTTCACCGCTCTCGGCATGTTGGAATTCTGCGAGGTCGTGCTAGAGGTCTGCCCGCCTGTCACGTTCGATTTTAGTGTGCCGCCCATCCCCGCCGACGCGATCCCAACCGACACCGACGGCCCCGAGCCCGAGCCCGCCGCCGATGCGACGCCGACCGACGGCGACGGCCCCAGGCCCGCGACGCGCACGAGCCCGATCAAGGTCGACGGGATCGACTTCTCCGCCGTCGTCACCGCGCTTAGGCTGAACGGCAAAAGCAAGCCGAAGCAGGCTGCGCTGGTGGAGTACATGAGCGACAAGGATGAGGCGACGGTGGAGGATGTCGCCGAACACGTCCACGATAGAGCCGAGACCCCGGACAAGACTATCCGGTCGAACGCGGACGCGACCAACATATCCTTGGAGGGGGTCGAACCGCGTCTGCGGTTCGTGGTGAAGGCGGGGCGGGTATTTCGCATGATCGTGCCGGAGTGACCGCCCCGCCGGAAACCCGTCCCAAACCCGTCCCAAACCCGTCCCAGACCAATCCGAGGCCAATCCGCGCCATCGGTATTCTTGCCTACAGAGTCGGAACCAAGTCCGCTTGGATTCTGGAGGCAAGCATGTCTGGGAATGATGATCTGATTCCGCGTCCGCCGATCGTCCGCGAGCATCTGGCCCGAGCCCGGCGGGAGGCCGCGCGGTTGCGCCGGCTGCTGCGTCTCTCCGAGGCCGCCGCGTTCGACCGGGCCGAGCAAGCCGCCAAGGCCGCCCCCGAGCCCCCGAGCCCGATCATCGAGAAGGGGGTGGCGCGATGAGCCGAGCCCAACGAAAAAGCCCGGTCCCGATCGCCATCGGGAACACGGGCGAGTGTGGCGGTGCTGGTGCCGAGGCCATTATCCCGGCCGCGCCGCAGACGGTCAACATCGGGCCGGATCGGCTGACCTATCGCATCGGCGAAGTCGCGCGCATGCTCGGCGTGTCGCGGCGCACGATCGAACGCGAGCTGTCCGCCGGCCGGTTCCCCCGGCCCGACGTCCGCGTCGGCAAGTCGCCGCTGTGGGGCCGCGAGACCCTGACGCGATGGATCGCGGGGGGTGGCCGATGACGGCGCTCGAATTCGACGCCTGGACGATCGACGCCCTGCACCACGTCGACGCCCCGCCGGAGCATGTGCGGGCCGTCTCGGATCGCTGGCGACCGCTGGCCGAACGCCTGGCGTCGCTCCCGATGGAGGCGCGGGGCGACGCCTTCCGATCGGCGCTCGCCGCGCTGCCGAGGGATGAGGCCGACGCTTTCGAGGCCGCGATGGACCGCAACCCGTCCGACGGCCCGCCGCCCATCCCGACCGGGCCGACGCCCGCCGCCGATCGCGCCGACGGCTGGGGGCCGTTACGGTTGTGGGAGCCGCCCAAGGCCGCCCCGTTCCCGGCGGACGTGTTCCCGCCGCCCGTCGCGCGATTCATCCGCGAGACAGCCGCCGCGATGGCCGCCCCCGCCGATTTCGTCGGCGCGGGCATCCTGGCGACGGCCGCCGCCGCGATCGGCCAGAGCGTCAACGTCCGCCTGAAACGAACGTGGAAGGAGCCGCCCACGTTCTACCTGGCGGCCGTCGCGGACGCCGGGGACGGCAAGACTCACCCGCTCGGAGCCGCCATCGAGCCGCTGAGAGCGATCGACTACCGCCTGCGGATCGAATCGCAAGAGGCCCGCGAGGCGTGGCAAAGGGCGAAGAAGGCCCACGACGACGACCCGGACGGCACGCCGCCGCCGGGGGAGGAGCCGCCGCAACTTCGCGCGTGGGTGGACGACTGCACTCGCGAAAGCCTCTGCGTCATCCTGAAAGACAACGGGCGCGGCGTCCTGTTGTGGGTCGACGAACTCATGTCCTGGTTCGGCGGGTTCGACCAATACCGGGGCGGCAAGGGCACCGACCGCCAATTCTGGTTGAAGATCTGGAGCGGCCAGGCCGTCGGGGTCGACCGCAAGGGAGGCCGGGAAAACATCCTCGCGCCTCATCCCCTGGCGGTGGTGCTGGGGGGAATCCAGCCCGACGTGCTGGCCGAGATGAGGGACCGCCGCAAGGGCGACGACGGCTTCTTCGACCGGGTCTGTTGGCTCTACCCGGACGACCTGCCCGCGCCCGTCTGGACCGACGACGACGTCGATCCCGAGACGGAACGCGAGTGGCGGGAGATCGTGGAGGCGCTGCACGCGGTCCCGATGCCGCCGCCCGGCCGCGACGACAAGGGACGGGAGCTTCCGCCGAGGCCTTGGATGGCGCGCCTGACGCCGGATGCCTTGCTCCGGTTCAAGGAAGCGTGCAACGAACGCGGGGCCGCGATCGCGGCCATGAGGGCGCCGGGCTGCGATGGCCCCAAGGGGGCCGTCGCCAAGTCGAAATCGCTCGTGGCGCGGCTGGCGCTGGTGCTTTCGAGGATGCGGCTGGCGTGCGACCCCACCCGGACCTTGCTCGACTCCCAAGGCGTACCGCCGGTCGAAGCCGTCGACATGGACGGGGCGGTCAATCTGGCCGCCTACTTCGCGAACCATCGCGACCGGGCGATGGGCCGGATGTCGCGAGGCGAGGCCGAGGCCGACGCGGAAGCCGTCCTGGGGTGGATCAAGCGGAACCGCAAGGCCGGCTTCCGCGCCGCCGACGTCTCGAAAGACCTGGCGCGGTTCCGGGACGACCCCGCCGTCCTGTCGCGGGCGCTGGGGGCGCTGGAATCCCAAGGGGCGGTCCGCCCCAAGGCCGAACCCGCCGCGCCCGGCAAGCGTGGCCGGAAGCCGAGCGCCGCCTACGAATCCCACCCCGACCTGTCCTGACTCGCCGGGAAATAGAAGAAATCGCGGCAATCCCCCGCCCGAGGCCCAATTGCCGCGATTCTTTCTATTCTCCGGCGCGCCGGGAGAATATTGGAGGCCGCCCCATGCCATCCCCGTTCGTCGTCCGCGCCCCGCGCCGCCGTCTGGAATGGGACGCGATCAAGGATCAAGTCGACGTCGCAACCGTGGTCGAGGCCCTGCTAGGGGAGCCGCCCGGCCGTGGCGGTTCGCGGGGCCTTTGGTGGTCGTGTCCCTTCCACGCCGACGCGAACCCGTCGTTCCGAGTCGATCCCGAGCGGGGCCGCTGGCGTTGCTTCGGCTGCGGAGAACGTGGCGACGCCGCCGGCCTGGTCATGCGTCTGGAGTCGCTGACATTCCCGGAAGCCGTCCGGCGCGTCGCGGACCTGTGCGGGCTGTCGCCCTACTCGTGGGCCGACCGCGCACCGATCCGGCCGACGCCCCGCCCGGCCCCCGCCAAGGCCCCTGGGAAACCCGTGGCGGGGCCGTCGGGGCTGTCGTCGTCCGATGCGTCGGCCCTCGTGGCGGAAGCCGCCGAACGGCTTTGGACGCGCCAGGGGGAGTGGGCGCTTTCATACCTTCATGGGCGGGCCCTGGACGACGGGACGATCCGGGATGCCCACCTGGGGTGGGTCGACCGGGCGATAATCCCCAAGAGGGACGGGAGCGGTTCCTACGCCCTATCCGGGGTCTGCATACCCTGGTTCGATCGCGGCCGACTGGCGATGGCGAAGGTCCGCCGCCTGGACGGTCGCGAGCCGAAGTACCTGGAAATCTTCCGCGACGGGCCGACGGTGTATCCGTCGCCGGATGCCATCCGGCCGGCGCTTCCCCTCGTGGCCGTGGAGGGCGAATTCGACGCCCTGACGCTGGCCCAACTGATCGGCGACCTGGCTCGCGTCGTGACCGTCGGTTCCGCGTCGACGAGGGTCGACGCCGACATACGCCGCGCGATCCGATCGGCCCCCGCCCTGTACGCCGCCCACGACGCCGACGACGCGGGAGATCGGGCCGCCGCCTCGTGGCCCTCCCGAGCCGTCCGCGTCCGGCCCCCGGCCCCCGCGAAGGATTGGAGCGACGCTCACCGTCTCGGCTACAGCGTCGTCCGCAATCATTGGGTCGGCATCATCAAGCCCCCCGGCCCCTCGTGGGAGACGTTGGAGGCCCAACGCTGGGGCGACGACGGGCCGGAAGACCTGGGATGCGTCGCGGACGACCCGACCCTGGGATGGGAGCCCGAACCGTGCGCATGACGACCACCACCTGCGACCGCTGCCGCAAGCTCCTCCATCTCGGCGTCGGCCGACCGGAGCCCGTGCCGGGGAGGCTGAGGGGACGGCTGGACGACCGTCCCGTGGATTTATGCCGCGACTGCGCGGACGCATTTCGGGCGTGGCTGATCGGCGGGACCGCCCCGACCGTCGCGGGGGTGGAAGGCCGCCGCCCTTGACGGGGGCGCGCCGGACGTGGGATAGACGATGACGATGGGGGGAGCGGGAGACGCCAATCGACCCGCCCCCCCGGTTCCCACCTGAAGGGAGAGAACGTGGCCACTGTACGAAAGAAGGGCCGGAAGTACTACGCCCGCTGGGTCGATCAGCACGGCGTCAAGCGCGAGCGGGCCGCCTACACCGACCGGCGGGAGTCGCAACGGCTGGCCGACGAGTTGGAGGCCCAAGCCGCCCGGATTCGGGACGGGCTCGTCGACGCTCGCGACCTGGCGTTGCGGGAGCACGGCAAGCGGCCCGTCGCGGAGCATATCGGCGAGTGGGCCGGTCATCTAGCCGCCAAGGGGGCGACCGCCGCTCACGTCAAACAGGCCGAGCAACAGGCGCGCGACCTGGCGGACAAGGCCGGGGCCGATCGGCTGGGCGACCTGGATTCGGGCCGCGTGCAGGCCGCCTTGAAGGCGATGAAGGATGGCAGCGCGTCGCACTGGACCGTCTCGCACTACCGGAAGTCGCTTCGCGCGTTCGTCCGCTGGTGCATCGCGTCCGGCCGGCTGGACCGCGATCCGCTGGCCGCCACGACCGCCTACAACCCGGCGGAAGACGTCCGGCGCGAGCGTCGCACGCTGGCCGTGGACGAACTACGGAGGCTGATCGCGACGACGCGCGCGGCCCCGACCTGGCGGGGGCTGACCGGGGAGGCCCGGGCGCTGATCTACCGGACGGCCGCCGGGACCGGGCTTCGCCATGCCGAGCTGGCCAGCCTGACCCCCGATAGCTTCGATTGGGCCGCGACGCCCGCGACGATCCGCCTACGGGCCGAGAGCGCGAAGAATCGCCGCGAGGCCGTGTTGATCGTCCCGTCCGACCTGGCGGGAGACCTGAGAGCCCACGTCGCTCCCCTGCCCCGCGAGGCCCCCGTCTTCCCGATGAAGCCCACCACGGGGACGCTGATGCTCCGCGCCGACCTGGCGCGGGCCGGCATCCCATTCGAGGATGAATCCGGCCGCCGCTACGACTTCCATTGCCTGCGCGGCCAATTCGCGAGCGAGCTGGACGCCGCCGGGGCTTCGCTCCGCACCACCCAATTGCTGATGCGGCATTCGACGCCGACGCTGACGAGCAAGTACATCCGGCCTAGGGCCGTGGACGTGGAATCCGCCGTCGCGTCACTGCCGAGCCTGACCCCCGCCGACGGCCGGGAGGCCGTGGCCGCGACCGGGACGGAAACGGCGACGCCCGTACAGCGAATGGGCCGGGAGGGGTTGCCCGCCGTTGCCCACTATTTGCCCACCGCTGGGGACGTTTCCCGTCGCCTGGCGTCGCATCCCGACGTGAAGACGTCCACGGATGCTCAAGGGGAGATGGATCGTAAGTCCGGCGAGATTCGCGGGTTGACGCTTGCTGTCGCGTCCGTTCGCGTCATAAACTCAAGTGACCCCGACGGGAGTCGAACCCGTGCTGCATGCGTGAAAGGCATGTGTCCTAACCACTAGACGACGGGGCCGTCGTGCCAATGCAGGGACCAGTCTAACAATCTCCTCCCGCCGGGTCAACCCTCGGGGCGTCGTTCGACGAGGGGGGCGAGCCGGGCCGGGGGGCCAGCGGAGGGGCCTTCGATGCCCAGGATCCTGATGCTCGCCGGGGACGCCGCCGAGGCGCTCGAGGTCTTCTATCCCAAGTACCGCCTGGAGGAAGAGGGTTGGAAGGTGGACCTGGCCGCGCCCGCCCGCAAGGCGATCCGGACGGTCGTCCACGACTTCGAGCCCGGCTTCGACACCTACACCGAGAAGCCCGGCTATCGGATCGAGGCGGATCTGGCGATCGACGAGGTGGAGGCGGACGGGTACGACGCGCTGGTCCTCCCCGGCGGGCGCGCGCCGGAGTACCTGCGGAACATCCCGCGAGTGGTGGAGATCGTCGGCCACTTCATGGGCGAGGGGAAGCCGGTGGCGGCCACCTGTCACGCGGTGCTGATCCTGGCCGCGGCGGGTTCGCTCGGCGGGCGCGCGCTCACCTGCTATCCCCAGTGCGCGCCGGACGCGCGGGGGGCCGGCGGGGAATTCGTCGACCGGGAGGTCGTCGTCGACGGCAACCTGGTCACCGCCCGTGCGTGGAACGACAACGCGCCGTGGATGCGCGAGTTCGTGAAGCTCGTCCGCTCCCGGACGGCCTGAGCGCCCCGGGGGGCGTCAGGGCTTCAACGTCCGGGCGCCCGGGTCTTCCGACCGGGCCTGATTCTGGATCGCCTCGTAGACTTCCTGGCGATGGACGGTGACGTCCTTGGGGGCCTCGATGCCGAGCCTCACCTTGTCGCCGCGGATCTCGATCACCGTCACGGTGATGCTGTCGTTGATGACGATCGTCTCGTTTTTCTTGCGGGAGAGAACCAGCATCGCCGCTCCTCTCTGGTGCTCATCGCCCGGTGCGCGAACCGTCCGATGTCAGGACCAGGACGCCGTGATCGGGAGGGGAACCGCCCGATTCTCGCGTCCGGGCACGCATCCTCCCCGGTAGCAACTGTACACGCGGAAAATGGGCGGTCAAGGGGAGGACGGGAATTTTCATCACGAAACGTAGATTCGAGACGACCCGCGAGGCTCCCCGGGTCGGCCTCAGCGGTCGCCGCCGGTGGTGTAGCGGCGGTAGAGGCGGCCGAGGCCGAGGTCGTTGATCTCCGCCTCCACGTCGGCGCTGTCCGTCGGGTGGATGGTCTCCTTCAGCTCCACGACCAGCAGCTCGATGAACTTGGCGCGGGCGCGCTGGAGGCTCTTGCGGAAGGCCTCCGGCGAGACGGGGGCGCCGACGACGGCGGCGAGCTTCTCCGCGATCTCCTCGATCGGCGCCTTGGGGTGGTCGCGGCGGAGCTGCAGGACGGTGGCGTAGCGGTTCTTCGGGGTCGTCGCCTGGTAGGTCTCCAGGCGCGACCAGACCCGGCTGAGGACGGCCTCGCGCCAGACGCGGTCGAAGTCCTCGTCGGGGACGGAGGCGTCCAGGAGGTCGCCGGGGGGGAGCGGCTGGAGCTTGCGGGCGCGGAAGTGGTCGATGATCAGCCGGTGCAGGACGGTGCGCAGGTAGTCGCGGAACCGGCCCTTGGACCTGTCGGCCCCGGCGAGCTTGCCGGTGAGGAGCTTGGTCCAGAACTCCTGGAGGACCTCGTCGGCCAGGTGGCGGTCGCGGACCTTCAGGTGGATGTAGCGGGTCAGCGCGTCGTGGTATCGGCCGACCAACTCGCCCATCGCCTGCTGGCTCCGCGGCCCGGCGGCGTGGGCGCTGGCGATGTTGGTCCAGTTGGTCGGGATCTCGGTGAGGCGTTCTTCCGACGTAGTCATCTGGATCGTCCCGAGGCGCGTGGAGGACGCCGAACTGGAGCGGGGCCGGGGCGACGGGCCGCGACGTCGTCGCCGAGGACACCCGCGGGGTCCGACTCATGGGTCGGGTCGTCACAATTCTAGGACATGGTGAAGAGGGGCGACGCCGGTCGCGCCGCGACTGCCCGCCGCGGCCTCGCGGGCCCGACGCGCGGGGTGGTTTCTCGACGGCGATCCACGCCGAATCGCCGGGCGCCCCGCGTGGGGCGGCGGCGACGATAGGGTTGTCCATCGACGCCAGGGGGCGGCCCGGCGATCCGGGCGTCGCTCCCTGGCGTGGGCCGCGCCTCGTCGGCGAGGGTCGGCCCGGCGCTCGTTCTTTCGCTCGCCCTCGTCGCGCTCCGAAATCCTGGGGAACTGGCCGCCGCGGCCGGCCTCGAACGTCGTCGGCCGGTCATCATCCCCGTTCGCGGGGTCGGGCGGGGGGCTAGGGCGCGGCTCGCGGTCCGGTCGCGCTGGAATGTGAGCGAAACCTGATGGGCGGGCCCGACCCGATCATATCGGCGGCGACGCGCCGGTGCAAGGATCGCGGCCGGGCTAAAAATGACGGGGGACGCCTGATCGATCTGCTTGATGCGGCCGAATACGCCCGGCAGGACTCGAACCTGCGACCGACGGTTTAGAAAACCGTTGCTCTATCCGACTGAGCTACGGGCGCGTGGGTCGACGATCGGGGCCGGCCCGGAGGTTCGCGCTTGGGGAGAGTGGGATGCGCCCGGCAGGATTCGAACCTGCGACCTACGGTTTAGGAAACCGTCGCTCTATCCTACTGAGCTACGGGCGCGAGTGTCCGCGGGACAGATTCTCGTCTCCCGGCCACCCGCTGTCAACCGGGCGTCGGCCGGCGTCCCGCCAGGTTCACGCCGTTGCCCTGCCCTTCGTGGTGGAACACCTGGCCCGCGCCCAGGTCGGCCACGTCCACCAGGCCCGCCTCGTCGAACCAGCCCCGGACCTCCTCGACGGTGTGCCGCGAGAGGTATTTCGGCGCGTACCAGTCCAGCGTGTCGCAGACGCGGACCTCGGCGTCCGGGTGCATGGAGACGCCGATCGTCAGCGCGTGCAGGGCCACGCCCGAGCGCTCGACGGCCCGCCAACGGCTGGCCATCAGCCGGCGTTTCAGCAGGCCGATCGGGGCCGTCAATCGGCAGAGCGGCAGCAGCAGGCCCAGCGGCAGGCGGGTGGAGACGGCGCGATGGGCGTCCATGATCCGCTCGACGATCGGGCTCTCGCGCTCGTACACCCAGATGGCGATCCGGCCGCCGGGCTTCAGCAGCCTCGCCAGGCCGAGGAACGCGGCCTTCGGGTCGGGGGTGTGGTCCAGGACGCCGATCGAATAGACGTGGTCGAACGAGCCCTCGGCGAACGGGAGGCGGAGCAGGTCGCCGCGGACGATCGCGACGTTGTCCATCCCCGCCGTCAGGTCGCGAGCCGCCAGGACGGCCTCGCTGAGGTCCAGCCCCACGGCCAGGCGGGCGTCGCCCGTCAGCCGCAGGTAGCGCCCCATGCCGCAGCCGCCGTCGAGGACCACCTTCCCCGCCAGGTCGCCCGGCTTCAGCCCGGTCCGGTTGGCGAAGGTGGCGCGGTCCTCCTCCTCCCGGACGATCCGGAAGCGGTTCCACTGGAGCCCGTAGGTGGACTTCGTCCGGGCCTGGTCGGCGGCGGTGGCTGGCATGGGGGCGGTCGCGTCGGTCAGTAGGAGTCGGCCGAGATCACCTCGCCGAAGTTGCGGGTGCAGAGGGCCTGGAGGATGCCGATCTTCGACCCCGGCCGGATCGTCTGGATGGCGCGGCCGTCGATGTTGAAGTCGACCCCCAGGGCCGTCTTGGTGACCGGGTCGATGGGCCAGCAGTCGATGGAGTCCTTGAGGAACCGGACCGAGCCGTCGGCCAGGCCGACGTTGGCGCCGCCGGGGTGCCGGCTGCCGATGTTGAACGCGATGTAGTCCCGCGCCGCGGAGTCGCTGAGGCGCAGGAGCTTGAGCGTGCCGTTGACGGGGTAATAGCCGCCGATCACGGTGTCGGTCCAGTAGCCGGAGTTCCAGCCGTGGTACTGGGCGCGGCCGGCGGCGTCGAACGCGCCGTGGTCGTGCTCGGCGAACAGCATGGTGTTGCTGACGCCGTCGGTGATGTCGGCGAGCCGGGTGGAACTGTGGGCGAAGATGGTCCCGTTGGTGTTCTGGACGCGGAGGGCGAACGTCGGGTTGTCCACGTGCAGCAGCAGGCTCCAGCAGCCGACCACGCCGCCGTAGCTGGCCTTGGCCTGCTTCCAGTCGCCCGGCGGGATGCTGGAGTACATCGCGGCGTTGACCGGCGTCAGGTCGAAGGCCGAGGCGTCGCTGGGGCATTGCAGCGCGGAGATGCTGATCCCGGCGATCGTGACGTTCTCCGCCGTGAAGGCGCCGGGCGAGAAGTTCACGGCGTTGAACACCGCCTGCTGCTCGTAGAAGGGCAGCATGTGGACGAACGGCCCGAAGTTCCACTTCGAGCCCGGCAGCGTCCCCGCCCTGGTGAAGCCGCCCGGCGTGAGGACCTGATGGGCCGACTCGTAATTGAGCGCCGCCAGGGCGAGTTGCTTCATGTTGTTCGTGCACTGGACGCGGCGGGCGGCCTCGCGCGCGGCCTGGACGGCGGGGAGCAGCAGCGCGATGAGCACCGCGATGATCGCGATGACGACCAGCAGCTCGATCAGCGTGAACGCGAGGCGGGCGGGGCGGCGCGAAGACAAGCCAGGATCCTCCTCAGGCGGGTTCGTTGGCCCCCATCCTACTCCGCCCCGGCCGGGCCCACAATCGCGGCGGGCCTCGGGGGTGCTCCACGGAGCGGGCGCGGCCCGGAGATAAAAAACGGTTTCCAGAAATCTCGCCCGGCCCGCCGCGGAGCTTACGGAAGATCGATGGCGGTGTTCCTTGACAATTCGGACGCGGACGAGGATCGGGGGCGACCGTGTCCCCACGCGCCTTATTCCTCCGAGCGTGAAACGCGCGTCCCCTCTCCCCCGGGAGAGGGTGGCCCGGAGGGCCGGGTGAGGGCCGTGGCTGCAGAGATAGCGATGGCTCGTCAGGGGCGCGGCCGGCGCTCCATGCCGCGCTCCGGCGACCCTCACCCGCCGCGGGCGCGGCCGCCCTCTCCCGGCGGGAGAGGGGACGTCCCCCCCCTTTGCCAATGGACAACCTGTCGAGATAACCACTTCGAACACGACGAACGAAGCCAACGGCCTTTAGGCTCAACTCTATCAGCCACAAGGCTTTATTTGAATCGCGGCCGGGGCGGCGGCGCGCGAACGAACCCAACTCGCGGCGTCCTCAGGGACGAGCGGCGCGGGCGTCCCACTGGTCTTCCGCGGCGCTGCGGCGGAGGTAGTTGGGCTCCAGGTCGTCCGGGTCGACGGCCGGCGCGTCGAGCGCGAGCATGGCCAGGTCAATCAGGCGACGTCCCGAGGGGCGGTGGATCGGGTCGTCGGGGCCGAGGTCGGCGGTGCCGGGGATGCTGGCCCGGATCGTCGCCGAGCGCAGGCCGGGGCCGATCACCAGAGTCTCGGGCGGGAGGCTCGCGGCCCAGGCCGACAGGGGTTCGATCCGGCTGGGCCCGAGGGGGACAAGGGGCGCGCCAGGGGCCTCGCGGGCGAAGTCGGCGGCGTAGACGTCGCCGCGCTGGGCGTCGCCGACGACGACGACGCGGAGGGCGTGGGCCGGCGCGTTCCGCGCGACGGCCTCCAGGCTGTCGAGGCCCACCAGCCGCGCCCCGGCGGCATAGGCGAGCGTCCTCGCGGCGGTCAGGCCGATGCGCATCCCGGTGTACGACCCCGGCCCCAGCCCGACCGCGATCAGGTCGAGGTCCATCGGCCGGACGCCGGCCTCGCGGAGCAGGTCGCGGACGGCCGGGATCAGGTCGCGGCCGTGCTTGCGGCCGGCGTCGGTCTCGGCCTCGAAGGTCGCGCCCGAGGCGGCGCGGACGCCGATCGTCGAGCGGTCGCCGGAGGCGTCCAGGGCCAGGATGTTCGCGGGGCGATGCACGGCGCTTCGGGTCCGGGGGGCGGGGTCGGGATGGGGCGACCGGTCGACTATAGCCGTCCGATCGCCCCGAAGTCACCGCCAACCCGGGCGCGCCGATCCGTTAATAGGAGTCGGCCGAGATCACCTCGCCCCCCTGGATGGTCCCCAGGGCGCGCCAGATCGGCAGGCTGATCGAGTTCTTGATCGCCCGCGCGGAGCCGTCGCCGAAGAGGGTGTTGACCATCTCGGGGTGCCGGCTGCGCGAGGCGAGGTAGAGCGTGTCGTAGTTCCACTCGGAGACGCACGGCTCGTTCCGCGCGGGGTTGTTCACGCACCAGGAGACGAGGTTGTCCGGCTGGCGGGAGTTCGGCGGGAGGAACGTCATGACCACGACGGTCGAGTCGTTCCACCACTCGGAGCGGCAGTCGTCCGAGGAGCTGCTCTGGACCATCTCCGAGATCGCGATCGTCGAGCTGAGGCCGTCGGTCACCTCGCCCAGCGTGCGGGCCCTGTCGAACGCGAACGGCGAGGCCATGTTGAGCACCCCCGCCCGCTCCCCCTGCGAGAGCGTGGTGTTCCCCCAGTTCGCGCCGTAGCTCCCCTTCAGGCGGAACGGGGCGAGGAAGAACCCGGGCGAGTCCGACGGGCAGTTGAAGGACGACAGCCGGACCTGGAGCACGGTGGTGTTGGACTCGTAGCCGAGCCAGTTCGGGCCGGCGATCCCCAGGGAGAAGTTGAACGTGTTGCCGACGTTGGCCGCCTCCAGGTAGGGGAGGATCTGCATCGTCCACGGCGTGCGGATCGACGGGGCGTTCGGCCAGCCCGTCGGGGCCTTGATCCCCCCCAGCGGGAAGGCGTTTGTGACGCTGATGTAGTTGTGCATCGCCAGCCCGAGCTGCTTCAGGTTGTTGATGCACTGGGCGCGGCGGGCCGCCTCGCGGGCGGCCTGGACGGCGGGGAGCAGCAGCGCGATCAGGACCGCGATGATCGCGATCACCACCAAAAGCTCGATCAGCGTGAATCCGCGGCGGGGCCTCATGTTCGGGTCTCCTGGCGAGAGGGAGGGGCGTCCGAGGTCGGTCGGGATCACTTGGAGAGGGTGAACTCCAGCGTGTGCGAGGCGGCGGCGGGGATCTCGGCGGTCAGCTCGCTGCGGGCGTTGTAGCGCTCGGGGGCGACGTTGACGCGAGCGGTCGCGGATTCGGCGGGGGCGCCCAGGTCGGACGGGGACTTGCCGAACATCATGCCCTTCACGGCCGCCTCGGCCCGCGCCCGCTCCCTGGCCGTCGCGGCGTCCGAGGCCGAGGCGAAGGCCCGGACCTCGACCCGATGCTTGCCGGGCGACGGCCCGTCGGCGCGGGTCGTCTCGAAGGCCCCGCCCCGGATCGGGGCCGTGACCGGGGAGCCGGCTCCGTCCAGCGGTATCAACGTGACGGTCCCCTCCTCCACCGGCTCGCCCCCGAGCGAGACCTTGCCGGCGACCGCCACCCCCCCCTCGCCCGCGGGCTCGCCGCCGCAGCCCGCGAGGGCCGCCGCGACCAGCCAGGCCGCCATGCGGGCCCCTCGACTCGCGCGCTTTTCGCTCATACCCGGAATCCTCCTTCCGCCCCGTGGCGGCGAGCCCGGGCCGCGGCCGACCACCGCGCGTGGGCGGGCCTCCGGCTCGACCTCGACGGCCGCGCGGGGCTGGACGTTCGACGGAGATTCGACGCGGGAGATCCGACACACGCCCCGGGCGACGACCGGCCCGACGGCCGCGCGACGCCCGGGTCGCCGCCGCGCCAGGCCGGAGAACTCCCGGCGGCGGGCGGTCGAGAGTGGAGACGCGGTTTTTTATAGCTGGGCGGTCAAGGCCGGACCAGGAAAATTTTTGCGAAATATCAACATTTGTCGAGCGAGCCGTCGGCGGGGCGACCGGCCGCGACGAAGGGGACGCCCGCGGGGGGCCGTGGCTTGACGCCGTCCGGGGGGCGGTCCTATTGTTTCAATAGATTGAAGAAGCGGGCGGTGGAAATTCCCCCGACGACGCGCTTCGAGTAACATGACTCGCAGGCCGGGACGACGATCCCTCCCGGCGCCCTCCCCTGCTCTGGCCGGAGGACCCCACTCGGTGCGTCGCGCGTTAATCAGTGACATCCACGGGAATCTCGAGGCGCTGGAGACCGTCCTGCGCGACATCGAGGGCCAGGGGGTCGATGAGATCTACTGCCTGGGCGACGTGATCGGGTATGGCCCGAATCCGCGCGAGTGCATCGACCTGGTCATCGACAATTGTGCCGTCACCCTCCTGGGCAACCACGACCAGGGGGCCATGTTCGACCCCGACGGCTTCAACGTCGGCGCCGAGCGGGCCATCTTCTGGACCCGCGGCCAGTTGGAGAGCGCCACCGATCGCGCCGGCAACGAGCGTCGCTGGGAGTTCCTCGGCGAGCTGCCGCGGTCGCACAAGGCCCCGCCGTTCCTGTTCGTCCACGGCTCGCCCCGCAACCCGCTGAGCGAGTACATCTTCCCGGAGGACATCTACAACCACCGGAAGATGGAGCGGCTGTTCCAGCTCGTGGAGAACTACTGCTTCCAGGGGCACACCCACGTCCCGGGGGTCTTCACCGAGGAATTCCAGTTCTTCGCCCCGGAGGAGATCGACCACGAGTACACGCTGGGCGAGGGCAAGCTGCTGATCAACGTGGGCTCCGTCGGCCAGCCCCGCGACGGCGACCCGCGCGCTTGCTACGCCGTCCTGGACGACGGCGACGGCGCCCGCCCCCCCCGCGTCTCGTACCGTCGGGTCCCCTACGACTTCGAGACGACCATCCGGAAGATCCACGCCATCCCGGACCTGGAGCCCTTCCTGGGCGACCGGCTCCGCCAGGGGCGCTGACGGTCGGGCGTCCCGCCGACGGCCCCGCCGCGCGGTCCGGCTTGCGGAACGAGCGTCCCCCGGCGACAATCGGGGGTTGTCCGGGGTGCCCTTCCCGGGCGCCGTTCGGGCCCGGCCCCAGCCGAATGCGGGCCGGCCGCCTCTCCCCGCCCCCCGCCTCGCCGCCCAACCGCTTCGGGAAGCCTCGTTCATGAGCAATGAGAGACGCCTGATCCTTTTCGTGATGCTGACGTTCCTGTGGGTGTTGGGGTTCCCCCTGATCCTCCAGAAACTCGGCTGGGCGCCCGCCCCGGCGGAGCGGAAGCCCGTCGCTCGGGCCGACGCCGACCCGGCCGCGAAGCCCGACGAGGCGAAGTCGGCCGACTCCCTCGCGATCAAGGCCGCCGAGCCCAGGCCGACCGAGTCGGGCGAGGCCGGCGAGGCGAAGCCCGAGGCGGAGAAGCCCCGGATCGAGGTCGTCCCCCCCGCCGACCTGACGATGGGCTCGCTGGAGGACAGGTCCCCGGGGGGCTACCACTTCCAGATCCAGCTCGACCAGAAGGGGGCCGGGGTCGCCTCGGTCCTCTCGTCGCGGTATGACGCCGACTTCGAGGGGCGGGTGAACCCGCATCGCCCGATGCAACTCATCGGCCGCGACCCGAGCCGGCCGGTCTCGGTGGGGACGTGGCCGCCGTCGCTGTCGCTGACGCTCAGCCCGCCGGACGTCGCCGGCCGGATCGTGCCGATGCGCCCCGCCGAGCGCATGCTCGCCGCCGCCAACGGCGCCCAGACGCCGACCGAGGACCTGCTGGACGCCGAGGTCTGGGAGGTCGTCCGCGACGACCAGGGCCGGGCGGTCCGCCCGCTCAGCCGGCCGGCCGCGGAGGGGGTCACGGCCGCCGAGGGCCAGGAGGTCGTCTTCCGCGCCACGGCCGACGACGGCGTGATCGTCACCAAGACGTACCGGCTCTGGAAGGGGGAGGACGGCTTCGACTTCCTCCTGAAGTTCGAGAGCCCGGACAGGCCGCGGACGTTCGCGTACAACCTGCTGGCGCCTTACGGCATCCCGATCGAGGGGGAGTGGTACACCGCCACCTTCCGCGAGGTCTTCTTCGGCACCGCCGCGCCGGGGGGCAAGGTCAACCTCACCTCCCACACGGCGTACGAGATCGCCAAGGCGACCGACAAGCCGATCGAGTCGACCGTCGAGCCCCTGCGGTTCACGGGCGTCGAGAACCAGTACTTCGCCATCCTCCTCGCCCCGGTGCTCGGCTCGGCCGCCGCCGACGAGCGGATCGACCGCGAGTCCCAGGCCGTCCTCCTGGAGCGGCACCCGGGGGACTCCCAGAAGTCGGACGTGGGCGTGCGGATCCACTCGCGGCCCATCACGATCGGGCCGAACGTCTCGCGCGAGGTCGCCTTCAAGGTCTTCGCCGGCCCCAAGACCGAGGCCGCCCTGGCGCCCTACGGCGCGTCGGACCTGGCGGTCTACCGCAAGGGGATGATCCCGCTCGCCACGAGCATCGCCCGCTACTTCATCTCGCCGATCCTCTCGCTGACCTACGGCATCACCGAGCGCGTGGCGTCGGTCTTCGGCGGGACGCGGGGCAACTACGGCCTGGCGATCATCCTCCTGACGATGATCGTCAAGCTGATGCTGTTCCCCCTGGGCCGGAAGCAGGCGATGGTGGCCCAGAGGATGCAGCACCTCCAGCCGCACCTGAAGGCGCTCCAGGAGAAGTACAAGGACGACAAGGAGAAGCTCACCCGCGAGACCTTCGCGCTGTACAAGAAGCACAACGCGAACCCGGTCGCGGGCTGCGTCCCGGCGCTGGTGCAGATCCCGATCTTCGTCGGGCTGTGGCAGGCGCTGAACTCGTCGGTCGCGCTGCGGCAGGCCCCGTTCCTCTGGATCAACGACCTGGCCGCGCCGGACATGCTGTTCCGCATGCCGTTCGACGTGCCGTTCCTGGGCCACTGGTTCAACCTGCTGCCGATCCTGGTGGTCGGCCTGATGATCTTCCAGACGCACCTGTTCTCCCCCCCGGCCACGACGCCGGAGATGGAGATGCAGCAGAAGACCATGAAGTACATGATGGTCGTGATGGCCGTCATGTTCTACAAGGTCCCCTCGGGCCTGGGCATCTACTTCATCGTCAGCAGCCTGTGGTCGATCGGCGAGCGCCTCCTGCTGCCGAAGATCATCCACGAGCAGCCCCTGGCTGCGGATGACGCCGCGGACAAGGACAAGGGCAAGGAGAAGGACGACCGCTCCCGAGGCGGACCCCCGGCCCCGCCGAAGCCGGCCGGCGGCCTCGCCCAGTTCTGGAGCCGCGTGCTCGAAGAGGCGAAGAAGGATCCGACCTACCGCAAGGTGGCCGACGATCGGGCCGGCTCCCAGGCCGATCCGAAGCGCGACCGCAACGGCGACTCGGACCGCCCCGACCGGCCCCGCGTCCGGCCGAAGCGGAAGTGATCGAGGCCGGGCGACCCCGCCGGGACGACCCCTGATGTCCTCCGCCTTCGACCTCGACGACGCCATCGCCGCGACGGCCTCGGCCTCAGGGCCGGGGCCTCGCGGAATCGTGCGAATCTCCGGCCCCGGCGCGTGGCGGATCGCGACCGCCGGGTTCGAGCCCGACAAGCCGTTCGACGACGCCGCGCCCCATGCGATGGTCGTCCGGGGGGCCTATCGCCTGGCCGGGCTGCGTCCGACCCTGCCGGCGGAACTCGCGCTCTGGCCGGCGCCGCGGACGTACACCGGGCAGGAGCTGGCCGAGATCCACGCCCCCGGCTCGCCCCCCCTGCTCGCCCGCTTGCTGGCCCACGTCCTGTCCCACGGGGCCAGGCCGGCGCGTCCCGGGGAATTCACCCTCCGCGCCTTCCTCTCGGGCCGGATCGACCTCACCCGCGCCGAGGCCGTCCTGGGGGTGATCGACGCCCGCGACCCCCGCCGCCTCGACGCGGCGCTGGAGCAACTGGCCGGCGGGGTCGCCGGGCCCATCGAGGCCCTGCGCGACCGGCTGCTCGACCTGCTCGCCCACCTGGAGGCGGGCCTGGACTTCGTCGACGAGGCGGACGTCGACCCGATCGGCCGCGCGACGCTCGCCACCGAGTTGGCCAGCGAGGCCGACGCGCTGGACGCCCTGACCGACCGCCTCGGCCGTCGCGACCGCTCCGACGACGCCCCCCGCGTGGTGCTGGCGGGGCCGCCGAACGCCGGCAAGAGCCGCCTGTTCAACGCGCTGCTGGGCGACGACCGCGCCATCGTCACCCCCCTGGCGGGGACGACGCGCGACACCCTTTCGGCCCTCCTCGATCGCGACGGCCTGGTCGTCGAGCTGGTCGACACGGCGGGCGTCGAGCCGGCCGTCGACGCCATCGCCGCCGAGGCCCAGGCCCGCGCCTCCTCCGAGGCCGACCGCGCCGACGTGCTCCTCGCCTGCGCCTCCGTCGACTGCCCCCCGGTCGACCTCCCGGACGACGACCGGACCATCCGCGTCTGGACCAAGGGGGATGTCGCCCCTCCCCCGTCCGACGGCTCCCGGTGGCTCGTCACCAGCGCCGCGACGGGCGCGGGGCTCGATGACCTGACGCGGGCCGTCGCCGACGCGATCCGCCGCCGCGAGGCCGAGCCCGCCTCGCCCACCTCCGCCCGCTGCCGCGACGCCCTGCTCCGCGCCACCGCATCCCTCCGCGCCGCCTCGGCCGCGATGGCCGTCGGCGCGGGGGACGAGCTGATCGCCTTCGACCTGCGCGCGACCCTCGAGGACCTGGCCGAAGTCACCGGGGTCGTGGTCGCCGACGACGTGCTGGACCGCGTCTTCGCCCGCTTCTGCATCGGGAAATAGCCGGCGCCGCATCGGCGGGAGATGGGGCGTCGGCCCCGACCCGATGGCGCGAGGCGTCGGCGAGCGACACCCCGCCGCGCGCGAACCCAGGCCGCGATTGTCGATCGCTTTCCGGTGTCGTCGATCGTGGCTTGCGTCGTATGCTCTCATGAACGACAGCCCGAATCTCGGAGACGCGGATGGGACACCGAGCAAACCTGATCGTCGTCCGGGGAGGCGGGTATGACCTTCGATACAGCCATTGGGCGGCCAACAGCCTGCCTCGCGACCTCTTCTGGGGACCTCGCCACGCCATCGCCTTCACGGAAGCCCAGCCGGCCGCCGGGACCGAGTGGCTCGATGACGTCTGGGCGGAAGGCGGGTCGGTGATCGACGTGGACCGCCGCGTCTTCCGATTGTTCGGCGGCGAGGACCTGCGATACGACGTGCCGCTCCGTCGGCTGTACCTGTCGCTGCTCGGCGTCGCATGGCGGGGCTGGGACGTCGGCTGGGCCGACGAAGGGATCGCCGACCTGGCGGATTACGTCGGTTATCCTCGGGAGCGGGTCATCACCCCCGCGGAGGATCGCCTCGCCCCCCCGGATCTTCGACCGCCCCAGTCGCCAGACCACGTGGAAGTGGTGGGGAGCGCGCGCCTGGAAGACGGCTCGTTGAGGTTGTTCCCCCTGGAATGGAACGTCGATGACCACTTGTTGCTCAGTGGATCGAAGGTGGCGGCCGCCGTCGCCTCGCGTCCGGGGTTGGGACGGCTTGCCCTGGCCGAATGGACGAACACATTCCCCACCGGCGGCTTTCACCTCGACCTGGGGGCGAAGCGCCTCTTCTACTGGACCGCCGGCGATCAACCGGGAGTCTCGACCCGGCTCGCGGCCCGATGGCCGGGATGGTCGGTCACCTGGCTCCGCGACCGGTACGAGGACCAACTCGCCGCCTGTGGCGGGGCGCTCTCGTTTCCCGTTCGGACGCCCAGCGCCCTGTTCGACGAACTCCGATCGATGCTGCTCCACCAACGGAAAGTCAGCCCGGTCGAGACGATGCTCCGGCTGACCGAGCGGGAGCGAGCCGCCGGGAAGACCGTCGAAATCAACTCGAGCGCGTTGCGCGACGAGCGGGTCGAACTCGCCGCGGAGACGAGGGCCGAGATCCTGCGCCGAGCCGCGATCGAACTCGGCTTCTCCTGACGCCGTGATCGCGTCCGTGGTCATGACTCGCCGGTTGCACGCCTCGCGGCGGGGGCGTCGCCTCCACTCGGGCCGGGCGCGAGAGGGGGCGGCCGTGGGACGACGCGCGAGGCGTGGGAGCGACGCCCGCGCGGGGCTTCTTCACAAAGCCGGGCGGCGTTGCTAGACTCGTGATTCGGCCATGGCCGTCGGCTCGCGCGCCTAAGTCCCGCCGGCGCCCGCCTCGCCGTCCGCAGGATGCGGATCGGCCGTTCCGGCCCGGGAGGCGCGCGCGACGTATCCCCAACGAGACCGAATTTACGGGGCCCTCCGGCCTTCGAGCCGACCGCGACGGCGCCCCTCCCCGCACCGGGCAGGAGACGATCGAACGTGTCACAGAAAGACCGCTATCTCTTCACCAGCGAGTCGGTGTCGATGGGCCATCCCGACAAGATGGCCGACCAGATCTCCGACGGGATCCTCGACGCGATCCTGGAGAAGGACCCCCACGCCCGCGTCGCCTGCGAGTCGCTCCTGACCACCGGGCTGGTCTGCCTGGCCGGCGAGATCACCACGACGGCGATGGTCGACTACCCGGCGATCGTCCGCCAGGTCGTCCGCGACATCGGCTACACCTCCAGCGACCAGGGCTTCGACGGGACCACCTGCGCGGTCATGGTGGCCCTCGGCAAGCAGTCGCCCGACATCGCGATGGGCGTGAACGAGGACGCCGAGAAGGGCAAGGACGTCGGCGCCGGCGACCAGGGGATGATGTTCGGCTTCGCCTGCGACGAGACGCCGGAGCTGATGCCCCTGCCGATCGCCCTGGCCCACCGGATCATCAACAAGATCACCGAGGTCCGCCAGGACGGCACGATCCCCTGGCTCCGCCCCGACGCCAAGAGCCAGGTGTCGGTGGAGTACGAAGGCTACACGCCGCTGCGGGTCGACACCGTCGTCGTCTCCACGCAGCACGACCCGGGCGTCACCCTCGCCGAGATCCGCGAGCGGATCCAGGCCGAGGTCATCGACCCCTGCATCCCGACCGAGCTGAAGACCGGGAAGATCACCTACCACATCAACCCGACGGGCAACTTCGTGATCGGCGGCCCGCACGGCGACTCGGGCGTCACCGGCCGCAAGATCATCGTCGACCCCTACGGCGGCTTGGGCCGCCACGGCGGCGGCGCCTTCAGCGGCAAGGATCCCACCAAGGTCGACCGCTCGGCCGCCTACATGGCCCGCTACGTCGCCAAGAACGTCGTCGCCGCCGGCCTGGCCAGGCGCTGCGAGATCCAGCTCGCCTACGCCATCGGCGTCTCCGAGCCGGTCAGCATCCACGTCGACACCTTCGGCACCGGCACCGTCGCCGACTCGAAGATCGCCGAGCTGATCCGCGAGCACTTCCCGCTGACCCCCGCCGGGATCATCAAGCACCTGGACCTGCGCAAGCCGATCTACCGCAAGACGGCCAGCGGCGGCCACTTCGGCCGCACCGACGCCGAGTTCACCTGGGAGAAGACGGACAAGGCCGACGCCCTCCGCGCCGCCGCCGCCAAGCTCCAGCCCGTCGCCGTCGGCGCCTGACGCCGCGGCTCGACCTGATTCGCCTCGACGGCGGGCGGCGTCATCGCCGGCCGCCGCCCCGTCGCCCTCCCCTCCCCCATTCCGATCGAGTCCGGGATCCCCCCCTGAGGACCCCCCTGGAACTGGAAGCCGCCGCCTCCCAGGCCTTCGCGGCCGAGTACGGGGGCCGCGCGGAAGTCGCCGCCCGCGCGCCCGGCCGCGTGGAGCTGCTGGGCAACCACACCGACTACAACGGCGGCCTCGTCATGGCCGCCGCCGTGGATCGCTACACCGCCGTCGTCGGCCGCGCCCGTCCCGGGGGCGAGGGCCGCGTCTACGCCGCCAACTTCGAGGGCTCGGCGCGCTTCCCCCTCGCCGAGATCGAGCGCGGGCCGGTCGGCACCTGGCCGAACTACGTCAAGGGGGTGGTCTGGGCGCTCCAGGAGGCGCTCGGTGCCGAGCTGACCGGCGGCTTCGAGACGGCCATCGCCGGCGAGGTCCCGCTGGGGGCGGGGCTCTCCTCCTCGGCGAGCCTCCAGGCGGCCGTCGCCTTCTTCCTCCTCCAGGCCGGCATCGCCCCCGGCAAGGTGGTCGACCAGTACGTCGGCGAGGGCTCCGACTCCGCGCTGATGGACCTGGCGATGGTCCTGAGGCGCTCGGAGAACGCGTTCGTGGGCGTCTCTTCCGGCCTGCTGGACCAGTTCTCCAGCCTCTTCGGCCGCGAGGACCACGCGCTGTTCCTGGACTGCCAGTCGCTGGAGTTCGCCCGGGTCCCGCTGGGCTCGCCCGGCCCGGCGATCGTGGTCTGCGACTCCAAGACCTCGCGCAAGCTGGCCGACGGGATGTACAACCGCCGCTTCGCCGAGTGCAACGCCGTCGTCGAGCACTTCAAGGCGAGGAAGGGCGGGGACGCCGTGCATCTGCTCCGCGACATCTCGCTCGCGGAGCTGGAGGAGGCCTGGGACGACCTCGACCCGACCTGCCGCAGGCGGGCTCGCCACGTCCTGACCGAGAACGAGCGCGTGCGCGAGGGCGTCGCGGCCCTGCGCGGAGGGGATCTGAAGCGCTTCGGCTCGCTGATCTCGGCGTCGCACGCCTCCAGCCGGGACGACTTCGAGAACAGCTCCCCGGCGCTCGACGCGCTGGTCGAGGCCGCGGAGGAGGCTCCGGGCTTCCTGGGGGGCAAGCTCTCCGGGGCCGGGTGGGCGGGGTGCACCGTCAACCTCGTCGAGCCGGCCAGGGCGGAGGAGTTCGCCGAGGCCGTGCGCGGCGGCTACTTCCGCCGGATGAACGTCCCCCCGGACGTCCACGTCTGCCGCGCCGCCGACGGCGCCTCCGGGCGTCGGCTGGTCGACTGACCACGCGTCGCGCTCACGCCTCCCGCCCGGCCGGGGCGCGGTCGTTGCGCTCGCGGACGGCGGCGGCCACCACCGCGAGGATGTTCCGCAGCGCCCTCATGTCGACGGGCTTGACCATGTGGTGGTCGAAGCCCGCCTCGCGGGAGCGGCGACGGTCCTCGGGCTGGCCCCAGCCGGTCAGCGCCACGATCATGGCGTCGGCCAGCTCCGGGCGGGCCCGCATCTCCTCGGCGATTTCGTAGCCGTTCTTGTCCGGCAGGCCGAGGTCCAGCAGGATCGCGTCCGGGGGGGACGCCGCGGCGGCGGCCAGCGCGTCGGCGCCGTTGTAGGACGTGTGGACCTCGTGCCCGTCCAGCTCCAGCAGGCGCGAGAGGGTGTTCGCCGAGTCGCGATTGTCGTCGACCACCAGGACGCGGATCGGGCCGGTCGAGACCCCCGGCCCGTCGGCCCGCGGGATCGGGGCCTCGTCGTCCGCGGGGTGGGCCAGGGGGAAGCGGACGATGAATTCGCTCCCCTTCCCCTCCCCCTCGCTGCGGGCCTCGATCCGGCCGCGGTGCAGCTCGACCAGCCGCTTGACGATCGTCAGGCCGATCCCCAGGCCCCCCTGCGAGTGCATCACCGAGGCGTCGACCTGCGTGAACATGTCGAAGACGCGTGAGAGCATCTCGGGGGCCAGGCCGACGCCCGAATCCTTCACGGTCGCGACCGCCTCGTCCCCCTCGCGGCGCACCGTCAGGGCGATCCGGCCCCCCTTCCGGGTGTACTTGGCGGCGTTGGTGAGGAGGTTCGAGAGGATCTGGGTCAGCCGGGTCGGGTCGGCGTCGAGGATGAGCGGCTCGTCGGGCATCGAGACGGACAGCTCGTGGCGACCCAGGTCGACCACGTCGCGGGTCGACTCGATCGCGCCGATGGCGGCGGCCTGGAGGGTGGTCCGCTCCCTCCGCAGGGTGATCTTGCCGCTGCCGACGCGGGCGACGTCCATCAGGTCGTCGACCAGGCGGACCATGTGCCCGAGCTGCCGGCCCATCATCTCCATCGTCATGTCCAGGACCTCCCGGGAGGGGTCCAGGCCGAGGATCTGCAGGCCGTTGCGGAGCGGGGCCAGGGGGTTGCGCAGCTCGTGCGCCAGGGTGGCCAGGAATTCGTCCTTGCGCCGATCGGCCTGCTTGAGGGCCTCCGAGAGGCGCTTGACGTCGTCGACGTCGGTGTTGGCCCCGAACCAGCGCGCGATCTCGCCCCGCGCGTCCTCGATCGGCAGGGCGCGGCCGAGGTGCCAGCGGTAACCGCCGTGGGCCAGGCGGAGCCGGTACTCGACCTCGAACGGCCCCCCGGTGAGGATCGATTCCCTCCAGGCGTCGCGCGCCAGCTCCAGGTCGTCGGGGTGGATGAGCCCGGCCCAGCCCTCGTCCCCCAGCACGCCCCCGGGGCAGCCGCCGTACCGCTCCCACCGGCGGTTGCAATAGTCGATCGAGCCGTCGGGGCGGGCGGACCAGACGGCCTGGGGCATGGAGTCCGCCAGGTGGCGGAAGCTCGCCTCGCTCTCGCGCAGGGCCTCGCGCGAGGCGACCAGGTCGGTCACGTCGAAGCCGTGGACGAACACGCCGGAGATGGAGCCGTCGGGCTCGCGCGTGGCCTGGTAGACGACGTTGACGAACCGCCTGGCGACCCCCCCGACCGGGCGGCTCAGCACCGCCGGCCTCTCCTCGCCGACGTACGGCTCGCCCGTCCGGTAGACCTCGTCGAGGTGCTCGAAAAACCCCTGGCCTTCCAGCTCCGGGAACGCCTCGCGGACCGGCCGGCCGATGATCGCGCGGTCGCCGACCAGGTCATAGTACCGCCGGTTGGCCAGCTCGAAGACGTGGTCGGGCCCGCGCAAGATGCAGATGAAGGCGGGGGCCTCCTTGAGGAAGGTCTCCAGGCGGGCCCTCTCGTGGCGGAGGGTCAGCAGCAGCCGCTCCCGCTCGCGCTCGGCCTCGACGGCCGCGGTGACGTTCTTGAACAGCACGGCCACCCTCGGGCCGCCGACCGGGAAGGCGTACAGGTCGAACCAGCGCCCGTCCATCTTCGACGCGTGGTTGATGAACCGTATCGGCGCGCCGGTGGCGACGACCTCGCCGTAGATCTCGAACCAGCTGTCGTCGTGCTCGGGGACCATCTCGCGCATGGTGCGGCCCGGGGCGTCGACGAGCCCGGTGTGGGTGATGAAGGCGGGATTGGCCTCCAGGAAACGGTAGTCGACGGGGCGTCCCGCGTCATCGTGGATCATCTCGATGATGCAGAAGCCCTCGTCGATCGAGTTGAAGAGGGCGCGATACTTCTCCTCGCCGGCGCGCGGGTCGGCCTCGTCGATCGCCAGGACGCGGCCGTCCGGCGTCGGCGTCGGCGTCGCGCGGTCGGCGCCGGGCTCGGGCGGGCGAGGGCCGGACCGCTCGGGCTCGCGGGGGGCGCGCCCGCGCGCCTCGGCCGCCAGCCTGGCGCCGGAGCAGGCCGCGATGAACGCCGAGACGACCGCGAAGGTCGCGACGTCCCCCGCCGCATCCCGCCGAAACCCCGCGGATCCCGGCCACGACGGGAAATCGGCCACCGCCGCGACGATCGATAGGCCCGCCGCCAGCAGCGACGGGCCGGCCCCGCCGACCCACCCCGCCAGCATCACCGCCGCGAGGGAAAAGGCCATGGGCGCGGGAGAGCCCAGCGGCCAGGCCGCGGCCGTCAGGACGGCGGCCGTCGCCGCGGCGATTGCTGTCCCGTACCGCGCGAATCCGGACGCGGCGTTGCCTCGCGAAGTCGTCACGAGCCCTCCAGGGCCGCGCAACCCCGCGCGGCCGTCGGCAGGTCGGATGTGGCGGCCCGCGCCGCCGTGCTCTCGGATGTCGCGCCGATGAAGTTTACATGCCGGCCGTGACCCCCCCCAGCCGCCCCTGCTCCGCGCCGGGCTTCGCCGCCCGCGCCGAAGCCTACAGCCGCCGCTCGCCCCTACCCCGATTCCGGCCCGCCGGGCCTCGCGGATCGCCCCGGTCTCGGGGCGGCATGTACACGTCCATTTGTAGTCGTCGCGTCCCCGATCGACAAGACGCGACCGCGCGCCGTTGCCCCGATCCATACAATGTCGGTCGAGCCGGGGCGCTCGCCCCGCGACGGCATCCCCCCGAGGAACGACCGCGCATGTCCTCCCCCCTGTACGAGCCGTATACGATCCGTGGCCTCACGCTCCGCAACCGCGTCGCGATGTCGCCGATGTGCCAGTATTCGAGCGAGGACGGCTTCGCCAACGATTGGCACCTCGTCCACCTGGGCGCCCGCGCGACCGGAGGCGTCGGGCTGGTGATCGTGGAGGCGACCGGCGTGACCCCGGAGGGCCGCATCTCGCCCGGCGACATGGGCCTCTGGGACGACCGCCATATTGAGCCGCTGGCCCGGATCGTCCGGTTCGTCGAGTCGCAGGGCGCCGCGCCGGGGATCCAGCTCGCCCACGCCGGCCGCAAGGCCAGCTGCGACCCCCCCTGGCTCGGCGGCAAGGCGATCACCGACCCGGCGAAGGGGGGATGGCCCGTCGTCGGCCCCAGCCCGATCCCGTTCGACGCGTCGAGCCCCACGCCGCATGAATTGACGGTCGCCGAGATCGACGCCCTGGTCGACGCGTGGGAGGCCGCCGCCCGCCGCGCCCTGGCCGCCGGCTTCCGCATGATCGAGATCCACTCGGCCCACGGCTACCTGCTGCACGAGTTCCTCTCCCCCCTGAGCAACCGTCGCGAGGACGAGTACGGGGGTTCGCTGGAGAACCGGACGCGCCTGGTCCGCCGGGTGGCCGAGCGGCTCCGGGGCGTCATCCCGGACTCGATGCCGCTGTTCGCGCGGATATCGGCCACCGACTGGGCCGAGGGGGGCTGGGACGTCGACCAGTCCGTCGAGCTGGCGAGGGCGCTGAAGGGGCTCGGGGTCGACCTGATCGACTGCTCCTCCGGCGCGCTGGTGCCGGGGGTCAAGATCCCGCTGGGGCCGGGCTACCAGGTGCCGTTCGCGCGTCGGATCCGCGAGGAGGCCGGGATCGCCACCGGGGCCGTGGGGCTCATCACGGATCGTGAGCACGCCGAGCGGATCGTCGCGGACGGCGACGCCGACCTCGTCCTGCTCGGCCGCGAGCTGCTCCGCGAGCCGTACTGGGTCCTCAAGTCGATGCGCGAGGCGGGCGTGGAGGTCGCCTGGCCCGTGCAGTACGGCTACGTCTTCAAGCAGCGGCGCTGACCGCGACGGAGGCCCTCCCATGCCCCTGAACATCCGAGTCGAGCGCGGCGTGACCGTCCTGAGCAACTTCGGCCGGCTCATGAACGACCCGAGGCACTTCGACGCCGCGGGCGAGGTCGCCGATCGCATGGACCTCGGCGAGCGCGAGTTCGCCATGGAGATGAGCGGCGTCCACGAGACCGGGGCGTCGTTCCTCGGGCTCCTGATGACCATCACGCGGGACGTCCGCCGGCGGGGGGGCGAGGTCGTCATCGCCCGTCCCAGCCCGGCGATCCGCGGCCTGGTCCTCGACATGCGGCTCGACGACTTCTGGGACGTCTTCGACACGCTCGACGAGGCCGTCGCGTTCTATCGCCGCCACGACGACCCGGAGGTCGAGTGACCCCGGGCGCGTCTCCCCGCCCCCGCGGCTAACCCTCGGCGAACTCGGGGAGGGCCGCCCGCAGGGCCCTGAAGTGGTGCCCCGCCAGCTCGATGTAGCGTTCCATGGGGAACTGGTTCAGGGTCTGTCCCAGTTCGCCCATGGCCAGCGCGAGGTGGGAATAGGCGTCGGCGGGGTCGCAGTCGAGCGTCCCGCAATGGGCGAGGACCTCGCGTCGGAGCGTCCGGGGGCCCGCCCCGATCGATCCGAGGAACTGGAGGAGGTCGAACATCCCGGCGCCGTCCGTCCGGCTCCCGCCCCAGTCGATGATCGTCAGGCGGTCCCCCGGCCTCCGGCCCGCGTCCGCGACGGGCTTGATGAGGAGGTTGCCGATCCAGAAGTCGCCGTGGACCAAAACGCGGCGCGGCCTCCATTCGCCGGAGGACGCCCGTCGCAGCGCCCTCTCGGCGGCGGCCCGGGCGTCGGCGATCATCCCCGGCACGCCGGCCACGTGCTCCAGGCTCCTGGTCAGCGCGGGGTCCGAGCCGGGGGCGATCGGCCCCGATTTCGTCGCCGACGTCGCGCGCCGGAGCCAGGAGAGCAGCGGCCGGGTCAGGACCGCCCGCTGGAGCCGATTCACCAGGCGATTGCGGCTCATCGGCTCGTTGTACGGCAGGATCGCGTAGCTCCGGCCGGACGCGCGCCCCTCCAGCAGCGGCGAGAGGATGACGCGCCCCAGCTCCGGGCCCAGGGCCTTCGCGGCGGCCCGCGACCGCCCGATGTATTGCTCCACCGCGTCGGGATACCTCGTGGGCGAGCCCAGCAGCACCGCCGAGGGCCTCCCCCGGCGGTCGCGGATCAGGAACTTCGCCGTGTCGTCGTCCAGGGGCTTCGGCTCGCAGAGCAGCGTCATGCCCTCGACCCGGGCGTCCTCCCCAAGGGCCCGCGCCGCCGGGGCGGCGAGGTCGGGGAGCCACGCTTCGGCGTCATAGATGCTGGAGGTGTCGGCGGATGGGCTCAAAAGGGGGATCTCCCGTTCGACGGAGGCCGCCGCGGTCGGGCGTCGGCGCCCGCGTCGCCGCGCGGCCCGACCGTTCCGGCGCCGTCCTTCTATAACACAAGATCGCCGGCGAGGGGGCAGCCGGGCGCGGGGGCGTCACGACTTCTTCCGCCGCTTCGCCGCCTTCTTCATCTTGAGCTTGGCCTTCTTCTTTTTCTTCGAGGCCAGGCGTTCGGCCCGCTCCTCGGGCGTCCTGGGCGCCGGGGGGCGCGGGCCCCCGGGGCCGGCGGGGTGGGGGGCGGCCTCGGCGCGACGGGGCCGCTTCCCGGCGCGCCGGACCTCCGCGGCGGGGGTCGCGGCCGGGACCAGGTCCAGCTCGCGGCGGTCGACGTCCACGCGCGCCACGCGGACTTCCAGCCGGTCGCCAAGGCGATGCCGCGAGCCGCCGCGACGGCCGACCAGCGTGTGCGTCCCTTCCTCAAGGTAATAGAAATCGTCGGCCAGCGCGGTCACGTGCAGCAGGCCCTCGATGGGGAGTTCGACCAGGCGGCAGAAGAGTCCGAAATCCTCCACCCCCACCACGATCGCGTGGAACGCCTCTCCGACCTTCGTCTCCAGGTGCGTCAGCAGCTTCACGCGGATCAGCTCGCGCTCGGCGGTCTCGGCCCGTCGCTCGGTGCGGGTGCAGTGCTCCCCCAGCACGGCCAGCTCGTCCGCGTCGCTCCGGGGCTTCTTGCCCGCCAGGATGGCCGTGATCTGGCGATGGACCTGCAAGTCCGGGTAGCGGCGGATGGGCGAGGTGAAATGGCAGTAGTCGCCGCTCGCCAGGGCGTAATGGCCCTCGTGTTCGGGGGTGTAGGCCGCCTGCTTGAGGCTGCGCAGCAGGCCGTAGTGGACGGCGTATTCCTCGGGCTTCTCCTTGGCCTCGGCCAGGACGCGCTGGAGTTCGAACCGGCTCTGGGGCAGGTCGATGTCGAAGCCCAGGCTGCGGGCGAACTCGGCGAACTCGCCGAGCTTGTTCGGCTCGGGGTCGGGGTGGACGCGGCGGAGGAAGCCGGCGCCTTGCTCGGTCAGGTGGGACGCCGCCGCCTCGTTGGCGGCCAGCATGAATTCCTCGATCACCTGGTGGCTCTCGTCGTTGACGGCCAGGTGCGCTCCGGCGACCTTCCCCTGGTCGTCCAGGTCGATCTCGACTTCCGGCAGGCTCAGCTCCAGCGCCCCGCGGGCGAAGCGTCGCTTGCGGAGGATCATCGCCAGCTCCAGCATGTCGGCGACCATCTTCACGACCTCGGGCGCGACCCCCTCGTGCTCGGCGTCGGGGGCCCGCATGACCTCGAAGGCGCGCTCGTAGGCGAAGCGGTGGTCGACCTTGATGGCGGTGCGGGCGAATCGCTTGGCGGTGAGGACGCCTTCCGGGGTGAAGTCGAGCATCGCGCTGACGGTGTAGCGGGTGTGCCCGGCCTGGAGGCTGGCGAGGCTGTTGGAGAGGACCTCCGGCAGCATCGGGATGACGCGGTCGGGCAGGTAGACGCTGTTGCCGCGCTTGCGGGCGACGTCGTCGATCTCGGTGCCGGGGCGGACGAAGTGGGAGACGTCGGCGATGTGGACGCCCAGGCTCCAGTGGCCGTTCTCGTCGCGGGACAGGGAGATGGCGTCGTCGAAGTCGCGGGCGGTGGCCGGGTCGATCGTGACGGTCAGCAGCCCGCGCAGATCCTCGCGGCCGGAGACGTCCTCCTCGTGGAACGCCCTGGCCAACTCGCGAGCCTCGTGCAGGACGGATTCCGGGAAGACGTCGGGGATGTTGAACGCGCGGATGACCGTGAGCGTGTCCACCCCCGGCGCGCCTCGCTCGCCGAGGATCTCGGTGACGACCCCCTCCCCTTCCTGATAGGGCGTGGGGTAGCGGACCATCTCCAGGGCGACCTTGTCGCCGGGCTTGGCCCCCTTCGCGCCGGGGTCGCCGACGTAGATGAGGTCGTGGAAGGTGGTGCCGTCGACCTTGACGTAGCCGGCGCCCCCCTCCTCGCGGTAGGTGCCGACGAACGCGCCGCTGGCCCTGGCGACGATCTGGATGACGCGGCCCTCGTCGTTCATCCCCTCGCGTCGGGAGCGCTTGACGATCTTGACCGCCACCTCGTCGCCGCTGGAGGCGTCGCCGGCGGCCTCGGGCGGGATGTAGATCTGGTCGGTCCGCGACGGCTTGCCGTGCGGCCGGACGAAGCCGAACCCCTTCGCCGAGCGCCGGAACATCCCGATGATCGCGCCGGCGGTCTCGGGCTTCGAGAGCGTCTTGTCCGCGGCGACGTCCAGCTTCCCCTCGCGTACCAGCCGCTTGATCTCGGTCCGGAACGCGGGGTACTCCTCGGGATCGATCTGGAAGTGCCGCGACAGCGCCTTGAGCGTCTTCGGCTTGTACGAAGGCTCGGAAACGAGCTTGAGCACGCGGTCGGAATGGCTGGACATGCGACGGCCTCGGGACTGGCGCGGGACGATCTTGGCTATTACGGCAATGATACCACCCGCGGGCGGACCGGTTGCACGCGGGCCCTCGCTCGCATACAACGGGCCGAACCGGCGCGGTCGCCGATGAGCCACCCACCCCAGCGACAGACAGGACCAGGCGCATGATCGACGCGAGACGGACCATCCCCGCGTGCTTGCTGATCCTCGGGGCCGCGGCCCTCGCCCTCCCCCCGGCCTCCGCGAGCGAACTCCACGCCGGCGCGGCGAGCGCGAGCATCACCCCGGACCGCCCCGTCGCGCTCTCGGGCCAGATGCACACGCGGATCTCCAAGGGGGTCCGCGGCCCGCTCGTCGCCAACGCCCTGGCGCTGGAGTCGCGCGAGGGGGAGGAGGTTGTCGACCAGGCGATCCTGGTGGCGTGCGACGTGGTCTCGATCCCGAAGTCGATCCTATCCGAGGCCCGCGAACTCGTCGGGACGCGCATCCCCGGCTTCGACCCGAACAAGCTGATCCTCAGCGCGACCCACACCCACACGGCGCCCGTGATGGAGGAAGGGTTCTACGAGATCCCGAAGGAAGGCGTGATGCGGCCCGGCGAGTACGCGTCGTTCCTGACCGCGAGGATCGCCGACGCCGCGGTCGCCGCTTGGGAGGGACGCAAGCCGAGCAAGGTCGGCTGGGGCCTGGGGCACGCCTTCGTCGCCATCAACCGCCGCTCCGTCTACGCCGACGGCCGTTCCGTGATGTACGGCGCGACCAACCTCCCCGACTACCGCGGCGTCGAGGGCCCCGAGGACCACGGCATCGAGGTGCTGTTCGTCTGGGACGAAACCGGCAAGCTCGTCGCGACCGCCGTGAACGTCGCCTGCCCGTCGCAGGAGGTCGAGGGGGACTCGATGATCGACGCCGACTTCTGGCACGAGATCCGCGAGACCCTGAAGGCCCGCCACGGCGCCGACCTCGTCGTGCTGGGATGGAGCGGCGCGTCGGGCGACCAGTCGCCCCACCTGATGTACCGCAAGCGCGCCGAGGAACGCATGCGGGAGTTCCGTGGGCTCACGCGGCTGGAGGACATCGCCGCCCGGGTGGTCGCCGCCTGGGACGAGGCCCACGCGGGGGCGAAGAAGGAACAGGTCGCCGGCGCGACGCTCGTCCACAAGGTCGAATCGATCGACCTCCCCCCCCGGGTCGTCTCCGAGGCCGAGGCCGCCAGCGCCGCCGCGAACGTCGAGCGGCTGTCGAAGGACCCGGCGAACCGTCGGATCGTCCTCTGGCATCAGGAGGTCGTGGAGCGCCGCCAGAAGCAGGAGGCGGGCGACGCCAGGCCCTACCCCGTCGAGGTCCACTTCCTGCGCCTCGGCGACGTGGCGATCGCCACCAACCCGTTCGAGCTGTTCACCCAGTACGGCATCCAGATGAAGGCCCGGAGCAAGGCGCTCCAGACCTTCGTGATCCAGCTCGCCGGCCCCGGGACCTACCTCCCCACCGAGCCCGCCGTCCACGGCGGCGGCTACAGCGCCATCCCGGAGAGCAACCAGGTCGGCCCCGAAGGGGGCCAGGTCCTCAGCGACCGGACCGTGGAGGCCCTCAACGCCATGTGGCCGGAGTGAGGCAGGCCAGGTCGGGGGCTTCCGGGTCGCGGAAGCCCCCGCGCGTGTCGTCGCTCGCTTACATGCTTTGGAGGTCGCCGTCGCCGAACTCCAGGCCGCAGGCGAAGTGGAAGTTCTCGTCGGTCCCCTTCTCGTAGGGGTTCAGGTTCTTGGCGTGGTTCGTCGCCAGGAACGCCATGTCGTAGCCGTGCTGGTAGGCCAACACCTTCTGGCGGCGTCGGATCGCCTCGACGAGCGCCGCGTAGAAGCTGATCTTGGACTCCTCGGACACATGGACGCCCCTGTACTTCTCCTCCCAGGCGGCCTCGATAGTTTCGAGCGTCATGTTCAGGAGTTCTTCAACCTTGTCCATCCTCTGGGTCCTCCCGGATGATCGCGGCTAGAAGCGTCGGTCGTCGTGCGTGATGTCGTTGAGGTCGCGCCAGGGGCTCGGGTTCGGGGAGGCGCGGCCGCGGCGAAAGACCGCCCGAACCCGGTCACGATAGCATGGGTGTCCATGGGCCGCAAGCTCGCCTCGCGGGGGCGTGGGCGTGGCTCGAAAGCCCACCGAATCCGACCGACGGGGCCCGTCGTGCTCGGCTCACCCCCCGGCCGGTTCCACGCGGACGCTCCGCGCCTTGACGATCAGGGTGACGGCTCGCCCCGGCGCGACGCCCAGCGAGGCGGGGGTGGAGGCGAGGGTGCTGGCCAGCCACCGGGTCTCGCCGACTCGGACGACGACCTCGGCCTCGCGACCGTGGACGGCCACCGCCTCCACCCGGCCCTCGATCTGGTTGCGGGCGCTGAGGCCCGCGATGGGGCCGACGGCCAGCATGACCTCGTCGCCGGCCACCTCCACGTCCACGCGCGAGCCGGGGGGGAGCCCGACGGGCGCGACGATCAGCGACGGGCCGCCGTCGAGCGTCACGCGGGACCACTCGCCGTCCGGGGCGTGCTCGGCGACCGTCCCGCCGAAGGCATTGCGGATCCCTTCCATGTGCCGCAACGCCGATCGGTCCCCGGCCGAAGCCAGCACGTCGGCCGGGGAGCCCTCGGCGACGACCCGGCCGGCTTCCAGCAGGAATAGCCGCGTCCCCAGCGTGATCGCCTCGGCCGGGCTGTGCGTGACGTAGAGGATCGGGATCCCCTCGGCCCGACGCGCCCCTCGCAGGCGTTCCAGCAGCCGACGGCGGCCGGGCAGGTCCAGCGCCGAGACGGGCTCGTCGCACAACAGGAGCCGCGGCCGGGGCGCCAGCGCCCTCGCCAGGCCGACCCGCTGACGTTCGCCGCCCGACAGCGTCCCCACCGACCGCCCCAGCAGCGACGAGACCCCGCAGAGCGCCGCCACCTCCTCCACCCGGCGGGCCCGCTCCGATCGGCTCGCCCCCTTCAGGCCGAACCCCACGTTCCCCGCCACGTCCAGGTGGGGGAACAGCAGGTCATCCTGGAAGATCATGCCGACGCGGCGCTCGCGCAGGGGCGCGTCGATCCCGCGCGCGGCGTCGTATAGCGTCGCCCCGGCCAGGCTCACGCGGCCCCCGTCCGGCCGCTCCAGGCCGGCGATCAGCCGGAGGAGGGTCGACTTTCCCGCGCCCGAGGGGCCGAACAGGACGCCGATCTCGTCCCCCAGGCGAATCGTCGCGTCGACGGTCAGCCCGGCATGGACCCGCCGCGCGACGCGGGCGTCGAGGATCGTCGGCCGCTCGTCCACGCTCACGGTCGCGCCTCCCGACCGGGGAGGGTCCGTTGCGCGATGACGAGCGCCGCGACGGAGAGCGAGGAGACCCCGAGCGCGAGCCCCGCCGCGCGCCGCGAGTCGCCGACCTCCACGGCGTCGTAGATCGCCAGCGACGCCGTCTGGGTCAGGCCGGGGATGTCGCCGGCGACCATCATCGTCGCGCCGAAGTCCCCCAGCGCCCTGGCGAACGCGAGCACCAGCCCGGCGGCCAGCCCCCGCCACGCCAGCGGCAACGTGACGGCCAGGAAGACCGACGCCTCCCCCCTCCCCAGCAGCCGCGCGGCGTCTTCCAGCCGGGGGTCGACGGCCTCGAACGCGCCCCTCGCCGGCAGCAGGAACAGCGGGAACGCCGTCACCGCCGCCGCCAGCACGGCACCCGACCAGTGGAAAACCAACGCCACGCCCAGGGTCCGCTCCAGCCACTCCCCCAGCCACGCCCGACGGCCGACCACCTGGAGCAGCAAGTATCCCACCACAGTCGGCGGCAGCACCAGCGGGAGGGCGAGGACCCCGGCCGCCAATCCCTTGCCGGGGAACCGCAGCCTCGCCAGCGCCATCGCCGCCGGCACGCCGAGCGCCGCCACGCCGGCCGTCGCCGCCGTCGCGACCTTCAGCGAGAGCCAGAGCGGGCCGAGGTCGTCGAACACGCGCGGGGCCTCGGGTCAGGGGTGGACGGGGGAGAAGCCGTGCTCGGCCAGCACGCGCCGACCTGCCTCGCCCAGCAGGAAGCCGACGAACGCGCGGGCGCGGGCCTTCCTCGGCGACCGCGCCAGGATCCCCAACCCCTGGACGCGGGGCGGGTAGAGCGCGGGGTCGACCTCGATCACCTTCGACTTCGCCCCGGCGACCAGCGACCGGCTCACCAGCGCGGCGTCGGCGTTCCCCTCCTCGACGTGAAGGAACGCCCGCGCCACGGAACCGGCCGGGACGATCTTCGATCGCAACGGCCCCCACAGGCCGGCTTTCTCAAGCGCCGACCGCGCCGCCTTGCCGTAAGGGGCGACGTTCGGATCGGCGATGGCGATCTTGCGGATCTCGGGCCTCGCCAGGTCGGCGAGCGTCGCGACCGAGCCGGCAACGTCGGGGTGGACCGCCATCACGAGCGAGCCGCGCGCGTAGGCGACGACGGAGCCCGCCTCGACCTGGACCTCGCCTTCCAGGGCGCTCGGCAGGCTCAGGTCGGCGGAGAGGAAGACGTCGAACGGCGCGCCGCCGCGGATCTGTTCCGCCAGCTCGCCCGACGCGCCGAACGTCGGCGGCGCGACCGGGCCGTCGCGTTCGCCGTAGTCCTCCAGCAAGTCCGGCAGGGCGAACCGGAGGTCGGACGCCGCGGCGATCCGCAGCGGCCCGCGGGCGTCGGCGTCGCCGTCGCGCCCTCCCGAGCATCCCGCGAAGGTCGCCAGAGTGAGCATGATTATCAAGGCCGGCACCCGCCGCGTTCCTCGCTTCATCGCCGTCGATCGGCTCCAGGTCCCGGCCGCGGCCCGACCCTCGGGCGTGGCGACGGGGCCATTATACACGGGGCGTCGGAGGCCCGCGGGGTGGGTTCGTTCGCGCGCCGCGACTTTCCGGTGTTTGGGCGCAAGTGGTGTCACGGTAACGGATTGGCGTGATTGCGAGCTGGCTTCGTTCGTCGCTTTCGAAGAGGTCTTTCGTTCGACGCCCGTTATGGGAGCGTGAGACGTGCGTCCCCTCTCCCGGCGGGCTGACGATCCGACACTGATTTCGGCATGGACCCGAAGCAGGGAGCCGCCGCGAATCTCCCCCCTTCTCCCCTCGTGGGAGAAGGTGCCCCGGAGGGGCGGATGAGGGGGTCGGCGCGCGATCGAAGGCCGGCCAGGTCCCCCCTCATCCGGCCTTCGGCCACCTTCTCCCACCAGGGGAGAAGGGACGCTTGGCGACGGCAAGCGGTGGGCCGGGACGCCGTCCCATAAAGGTGTCGGGTCGTTAGCCCGGCGGGAAAGGGGACGGATTCGGACCCCACAACGGTCCTCCGCGATTCTCAACTGCTTCCGGATTGCCAAGGAACACCGCCATCGAACGCCAGCATGGTCCGCGGCGGGGCCGCCGTGATTTCAGGAATCTCGGAATTTCTCCCGGCTCGACCGTCCGTGGAAGGCCCGGCGCGGTCGCTGAGGTTGCGAGCGCGGGCGGAATCGGGTAGTAGGTGCATAGTCCCGCCCAGCGCCGAGACGGCCCGCCTCACTTGATCCCGCGACGGTCGGCACGAGACAATCGTGGTATCCGACGGCCCCGCGCGCCCTTGCGTGCGCGGCGGGGAGCGACCTCCGCGCCCGTCGTCGCCGACGGGGGACCGCGTCGCGAGCCGTCCCTTCTTCGAGGAAAGGCCCCGCCAAGGATGAAGACGGAACAGTTTCTCCAGCACCACGGCATCAAGGGCAATCCGTTCAGCGAGGAGGACGCCCAGACCGACACCGTCTTCAAAAGGCGGTGCCTCGCCACCATCCACCACCCCGCCTGGAGCAAGGTCTTCGGGCAGCCCGAGAACCCTTCCACCGCCCTGGTCTTCGGCGAGAAGGGGAGCGGCAAGACCGCCCTGCGGCTCCAGATGACCTCCGAGCTGGAGGACTACAACGAGGCCAACCCGTCGGATCGGGTCTTCGTCGTCTCCTACGACGACTTCAACCCCTACCTGGACAACTTCCGCTCCGCCATCAAGGCGAGCGACACGAACCAGGTCCTGAAGCGGTTCCAGCTCCAGGACCACATGGACGCGATCCTCTCGCTGGGCGTCACCCAGCTCGTGGACATGCTGACCTCCGAGAAGGTCGACCTCTCCGTCCTCAGCCTGGACCAGCGCCGCGACCTGCTCCTCCTGGCCGCGCTTTACGATTCCTCGACCGGCGAGCCGATCGAGCGCCGTTGGAGCCGGCTGCGACGTCGGTCGGGCTTCCGGTCGCTCTGGAGCCGGCGCGACCTGCAGATCGGCTTCGGGACGACGCTGGCGGTCGTCGCGCTGGTCTTCCTGTTCCCGAGCCTGCGGTCGTGGTCGCTGCTCCCCTGGCTGCTGGTCCCGCTGATCGCCGGCTGGGTCTACTGGCTCTGGCGGATCGCCCGCGCCGAGTGGTACTCGCGCGACATCCGCAAGGGGATCCGGGTGCTCAACCGCGACCCCTCCGCCCTGCGCTGGGAGCTTCTCTGGTTCCGGCCGACCGAGCTGGGGGGCCAGCCCATGCCCACGGCCTCGCGCGGCCGGGCCGAGGAGCGGTACGAGCTGCTCCGCAAGTTCCAGGGGGTGCTCAAGACGCTGGGCTACGGCGGCGGGATCGTCGTGCTGGTCGACCGCGTCGACGAGCCGGAGCAGGTCGAGGGGGATCCGCGCAAGATGCGGGCCCTGATCTGGCCGCTGCTGGACCACAAGTTCCTCCGCCACCCGGGCATCGGGGCCAAGCTGCTGCTGCCGATCGAGCTGGCCTACTACCTGGAGAAGGAGGACAAGGAGTTCTACGACCGCGCCCGGCCCGACAAGCTCAACATGATCAAGCCGTTGCGCTGGAGCGGCCCCTCGCTGTACGACCTGGCCAGCGACCGGCTCAAGGCATGCCAGATCAACCCCTCGGAGGACGGCGACGGCGTCCGGCTCCGCGAGTTCATCGATCCCGAGGTGGGCGACGACTACCTGAAGGAGTCGCTGGGGAACCTGCGCACCCCCCGGCACCTCTTCAAGTTCCTGCACCGGCTGATCGAGGAGCACTGCCACCGCCACACCGAGGACCAGCCCCGGTGGACGGTGGACTATGACACCTTCCGCACGACCTACGCCTCGTACATGCGCGACCTCGACGCCTTCGATCGCGGCTACGGCCACGGCTGACGGCGCCGACGCTCAGGCCGCCTCGGCCTCGCGCGACGACTCCCCGAGGGTCGTCGCCGTGGCGGGCGCGGCCGGGCGTCGCGGCAACTCGACCCGCCAGAGTCGGACCTCGTCCGGGGCGCTCGACGTGGCGAGCCAGCGGCCGTCCGCCGAGAAGTCGAGCGTCCGCACCCACCCCCGGGAGCCCTCGAGGATCCCCGACGGACGGCCGGTCGCCGGGTTCCAGAAGCGGGCGCCCAGGTCGGACCCGCACGACGCCAGGACCTCGCCGTCGCGCGAGAACGCCAGGGCGTGGACCTCGCCCGAGCCCCTCGCCCCGCGGCAGACGGCCCGCAACGACCCATCGGTCACGTCCCGGATCTCGATCCCGCCGTCGTCCGCGCCGACCCGGCTCAGCGCCAGGCTCAGGCCGTCGGGCGAGACGGCGAAGCTCAGCACGGGCAACTCGTCGTCATGCCCGGCGGGCGCGTCGGTCTCCCGACGCGAGGCGACGTCCCAGGCCTTGAGGCGGCCGTCGTAGCCCAGCGAGAAGAGGCGCGAGCCGTCGGCCGTGAACGCGAGCTTCCGGATCACGTCGCGATGGCCCATGAAGTCGGCCTCGACGCGGCTCGTCGCCACGTCCACCAGGTGGACCCCGTGGTCATACCCGCCGACCGCCAGCAGCGACCCGTCGGGCGAGAACGCCAGGGCGCGCGACACCCCGATCGAGCGGTGCTTGGGGCGGGTCACCTCCCCCCTCTCCCAATGCCAGAGCGCCAGGCCATCATTCCCGGCGACCGCGACGACCCGGCCGTCGGGGGAGATCGCCGAGGCGAACACCTCGGAATCGAAGGTGAGCCGGGCCAACTCCCGGCCCAGTTCCCCCCCCGGGCCTTCCAGGTCCCAGAGGCGCACCGTCCGATCCCAGCCCGAGCTGAGCAGCGTGCCGCCCTCGGAGGAGAACCGCAGCGAATCGATCAGCCCGGAGTGGCCGGCGAGCCGCGTGCCCCCCTTCCCCTCCTCCCCGGCCTCGGGCTCCTCCCCCACCATGGCCGCGCCGACCGCTAGCACGGCGACGAAGACCAGGAGCCCTCGCAAGGTGAAGATGGGCAGTCGGACCCCCCGAGCCTCGACGCGCGACCCTTCCCCCTGAAGCGTCCATCCGTCGAAGTCACCGTCCACCTCGCGTTGCATGCTATCCTCCTCGGCCGAGGGCCCCCTCGGCGCGTGCGCCGGCGTCGGGGCACGCTCGATCGGTCGACCCGCCCGGCGCGGGCCGCCTTTTCCATCCGCTGATTCAGAGGCGTTCAATGCCCCCGGCGGTTCGCGGGACAACTTCCGCGTACGCTCGGGTGCCTCGGCGAAGGTGCCGGCCCTCGCCCCTTCCTTGAGCCTAGGTCGCGTCCACGCGTCCTGGCCGGGCGTCAATATGGCGGAAATTCCAATTGACGCGGGCTGACTGCCAAAATGACACTAAGTCCGAAAGCTGGACTGCCAATCATCTCGGCGGCATGACGCTTGAATTATAGCGCGGCGATCAGCAAGTCAATGATTAGAAGCAACTTATGAAACCTATTATGGCTTGGCACGAGGCTCGCTAATGGGCCTAGATGAGAAGCCCGCCCGGTCCGGCGAGCTTCGATTCATCGAGGAGAGCAAGGAGAAAGCGATGTCGATTATGGTGCGAAATCGGATCCCGGCGGCGGTCAATGGCCTCGGTCGGCTCGACGCCCAGATGGACGCGCTCATGGGCCAGCTGTTCGGTGAGGGCGCCGAGGCGAGGGAGCAGCGGCGTGGGGCGGGGCCGATGCCGATGTCCCTGTGGAGCGACGAGGAGCGCTTCCATATCGAGGTCGACCTGCCGGGCGTGCGGGCCCAGGACGTGGACGTCTCGGTCCTGAAGGACGCGCTGACGATCAAGGCGGAGCGGGCGGTCGAGGAGGGGCGGAACTACGCCTACAACGGCCGGGCCTTCGGCCGGTTCGAGCGGTCCATCACGCTCCCCGAGTCGGTCGACGCGGACTCGATCGACGCCAGCCTGTCGAACGGGGTGCTCCGCCTGTCGCTGCGGAAGCGGCCGGAGGCCCAGGTCCGGAAGATCGAGGTCCGGCAGGATTGAGCGCGAATCGCGCGTGTCGCCCGGAGGCCGCCCCGATCGTCGGGGCGGCCGAGCGGGCCGTCAACCGGTCGACGAATGGTCGTCGAGGGCCGTCGCGGGCACGTCCCAGAAGCGGATCGAGCCGTCGCGGCCGCCGTAGGCCAGCCTCGCCCCGCCGTCGGTGAACAGGATGGTCTTGACCCACCCGATGTCCCCGGTCAGCTGGCCCCTCGGCGCCCCGGTGGCCGGGTTCCACAGGTTGATCATCCGATCGACCCCCGCCGCCGCCACCAGGCGATCGCCCGGCGAGAAGGCGACGGCGTTGTAGCCCTCGCCGGCGCCCAGCACGAACCTGGGCTTGCCGGTCTCCACGTCCCAGAGCGTGACGCCCCCGTCGTCGCCGAGCCAGCGCGCGGTCGCCAGGGTACGCCCGTCGCTCGAGAAGGCGAAGCAGTGGACGCGGCCCGCGTTCCGGTCCAGGGGAGACCGCGCGCCGGTCTTCGCGTCCCAGATCGCCAGCTCCCCGGCGAACGACGACGCCGCCACGAGGGAGCCGTCGGGGGAGAACTCGACGTCGTGGATCATGCCGGTCAGCCCCCGGAGCGAGGCCTTCTCCTCCAGCGAGGGCGCCGCGAGGAGCCGGATCGCGCCCCCCCTGCCGCCGACCGCCAGGGTCCGGGAGTCGGGGGAAAATGCCAGGTAGCGGCCGTCGGCGCCCGGCATCGAGGCGGCCGGCGTCCAGCCCTCCTCGCCGCATCGCCAGACCGTCAGGACGGCCGAGCCGCCCACGGCCAGGTATCGGCCGTCCGGGCTGGGTGCCACGGCATAGGGCTGCGAGCCGTGGGGCAGCTTGAGGATCTCCTCGCCCCAGCCCGGCCCCTTCGGCTCCAGATCCCAGAACCGAACCGTGCCGTCCCAGCCGGAGGAGATCAGCACGTCGCGATCGGGGGCCAGCGCCAGGGACTCCACCAGGTTCTCATGCCCCCCCACGGTGGTCTCGCGAGGCGAGGGCCGCGGGGGCTCCGCCTCCTGGCGGTGCGAGAGGATCGCGGCGACGACCCCCGCCCCCAGGATCAGCGCCGTCGACTCGCGAGTCAACCAGCGGAGACGTACTCGACCGCGACTCTCCTCGCCCGGCGCTCGATCGTCTAGCATCGCTCCGCGACCTCCCATCGGCGTGCCCGACCGATCCGCCCTCGTCGCGGGGACGGATCGCGGGCTCGCACGCTCGAATGTTCGGCGAGCCGCGAGGTTTCTTGCCTCGAAGCCGAGAATTTTCCGGGGAATTTCCGGCCTCCGCTCCGCGCCGAGGGGCCCCGAATCCAGTCGAATATCCGCGATCGGGGGCGTCGCGGATAATTCGAAAGGCGGGCCCGGCGGGCTTACCCTCCCTCCTCGGGCCTCTGATGGTAGAGCTTGAGATAGCTCTCGTAGCGTCCCGCGTGGATCCATCCCCAGTATACCGCGTCCTTCACGGCGCAGCGGCCTTCGTGGGTGTGCGAGCAGTCCGGGAACCGGCAGAGCGGGACGAACGGGCGGAACTCGACGAAGCAGCCCTCCAGCTCGCCGGGGAGCACGCCCCAGAGTTCGAACTGCCGCAGCCCGGGCGTGTCGACGACGTAGCCCCCGCCGTCCAGGCGGATCAGCTCGGCGGTGGTCGTGGTGTGCTTCCCCTTCGCCGTCCAGTCGGAGACCTCGCGGACGCGGAGGTTCAGCCCCGGCTGCAGGGCATTGAGGAGCGAACTCTTGCCGACGCCGCTCTGGCCCGAGATGGCCGTCACCCCCCGGCCCAGGAGCGACCGCAGGCGGTCGAGGCCCCGGCCGTCGGCCGCCGAGGTCAGCAGCGTCTCGTAGCCGAGCTGGGTGTAGAGGCCCACCACCCACTGATAAAGCGAGACGTCGACCAGGTCGGCCTTGTTGAGCACGATGACGGGGCGGACGCCGTTGAACTCGGCCGCGGCCAGGTAGCGGTCGATCAGGCTGATCTTCAGGCCCGGCTCCTCCAGGGCGGAGACGATGAAGACCGCGTCCACGTTGGCGGCGATGATGTGCCGACGCCCGCGATAGCCCCGGGTTACGACCCCCTTGCGGGGCTCGACGCGCTCGATGAAGCCCTCGGAGCCGGCGGAGTCCGGCGGGCGGAACCAGACGCGGTCGCCGGCGGCCACCACGTTCCGGCCGTCGATGGCCATGCTCTTGAGCAGCCGGCGCACGTGGCACGGGTACGTCCGGCCGTCCTCCGCCTCCACGATGTTCAGCAGGCCGTGCACCCGGACCACCCGGCCGGAGAGCCAGGTGGACTCGTCCACGGCGCGGCGCCCCGACGCCCCCTCGGCGGCGGCGCCCTCCCCCGCGCCGTCGCGGCCCTCGTCGGCGTCGGTCATGATCGTCCGCCGGCGCGACATCTCCCCCTTCGGGCGGACGCGCTCGCCGGAGGCCGACTCCGCCGAGGCGGGCTTCTCGTCCCCGAAGGCGCGCGTCAGGTCGTTGGCCCGCGCGCGCTTCTGGCGATTCTTCCTCAGATCGATCCGGACCTTCTTCTTCTTCGCCAAGGGGGGCCTTCATTTCCGGCGGGGGGGAGGCGTGGGGGCCGGGCTCAGCGCGAGTGCAGCGGCCGACGGCCGGCCGCCTTGTCGCTCCCGGGGGCCGTGGACTCCCGGAAGACCTGCTGGGCCCGCTTCAAGTTCGCGACGTGCAGGATCGCCAGGGCCTTCCCCTGGCTCGACGTCGACGAGACGTAGGCGTAATCGACGTTGATGTGCTCCTCGGCCAGCTTCTCCAGGACGCCGGCGAGCGCCCCGGTGCGGTTGTCGATCTGGATGGAGAGCACCTCGGCGACGGTGGATTCCGTCCCCAGCCCGGTGAGGATCCGCCTCGTCGCGTCCGGGTCGGCCGTGACCAGCCTCAGGACGCTGGGGCCGTCCGACTCCATGACGCTGATCGCCAGGATGTCCACCTTCTCCTGGGCGAGCGCGGAGCAGATCTTCGCCAGGCGGCCCGGCTTGTTCTCCAGACGCGCGGTGATCTCGCTGACCATTTCCATCGTGCATCCTCCACCATCGTGAGGGGTCTGGCGGGCGACGTGGCCACGATCATCGATGGGGCGGCACGTTGCGCGCCGCCCCGGCGGATTCGCGTCAACGGCGGGGCGGCGGCGCGATCGGGTTCACCGAGCCCGGCTGCCCGGGGACTCCGCCCGACTGCCCCGGCTGCCCGGGAATCCCCGGCTGACCCGGCGGGACGAGCTGGCCCTGCTGCCCCGGCTGGCCGGCGGGGGCGGCGGCCTCGGCCTCGGCGGCCTTGGCAGCGGCGGCGGCGCGGGCCGAGGCGAGCATCGGCGTCAGCAGCGCGGGGAGGAAGCCCCTGGAGCCCACCAGGGCCAGGGCGTCCGGGAACGAGCCCCGGGTGACGATCCGGATGGAGTCGTCCTCGACCGACACGATGGTGGTCGACGGGAACATCATGGCCTTGAGTTCCTCGGCGTCCGGGAGATTCGCGGGGTCGACCCGCACCTGGATCGCGGCGAAGGGGGAGCCGGCCTGGGCGTTCGGCTGCCCCTGGGAGCCGGGTCCCCCCGGCCCGCCGGAGCCCATCATCATCATGCTGCTGGAGTTCGGGGGCGACCCGGCGGAGTCGGACCCGCGGCCCGACATCCCGCCGAACGACCTGTTCGCGCTGGAGCTGGAGCCGGCCATGGCGGGGGACAGCCCCCCCGGGCCGGCGCCGAAGCCGGGCGACCCCGGCTGATTCGCCGCGGCCTGGGGGTTCATCATGGCCTCGCTGGCGGCGAGGGCCGTGTTGACGCCGGACTGGATCGCCCCCGGGAGCCCGGCGAGGGCCGTCGAGGTCGCCTCGCGGAAGTCGCCGTAGAAAAGGAGGATCGTCGAGTCCGGGGCCCGGCCGATGGCCTGGGCGATCTCCTCGCCGGGGGTCCAGTCCTTGTCGCGGAGCTGCTCCACCGCCACGCGGGCGGCCTCGGAGGAGGTGGAGATCGCCAGGTGCTTGCCGTCCAGGCGGACGCTGGGGCGGAAGCCGGCCGGCAGCTTGAGCGGCGAGGCGGTCGGGATGTTCAGCATGTAGGTGCGATTCGTCGCCGCCCCGGTGCTGGTCAGCAGGCGGAACTCGGGGACGAGATCCTCGTCGCGCTTGCGGTCCTTTCGGTCGGGCTCGGCCTGGCCGCCGGGGCCGGCGGGCCCAATGGCGAGCCCGGCGCCCGGGCCGCCGGGCTTCGCTTCCTGGGCCTCCTTGGCCGCGGCGATCCAGTCGGCGGAGGCCGCCTTGAGCTGGGCGTTGACCTCCTGCATCACGGCCTCCAGGGCCCGGCTGAACTTCGCCGGGTCGGCCACCTCGGCCACGACGACGGGCCGGGGCATCTGGGGGCCCATCGCGGAGAGGAGGGCCATCGGGTCGGCCATGTTCGGGGCCGCCGGCTGGTCGCCGGTCGCCGCCGACGTGCCCGGCGCGATGTAGGCGACGACGCGCGGGCCGATGTTGCCCAGGAAGTCGGCCTCGAAGTCCGACCGGCCGCGAGTCCGGACGCCCTCGACCATCGCGTCGTATCGCGCCCTGGCCTCGGGGGAGCCCTGGAACATCCCGGAGATCAGCGACGCCCAGCGCTCCGGCTTCAGCGAAATCGAGACGAAGTGCTCCACGCCGTCGGGGAGCGGGAGCACGTTCTTGGCCTCGAACGACGGGTCGTCCAGGAACGCCAGCGCCCCCTGGCGGGGCTTGGCGGCGACGATGCGGGTGGCGCCCACCAGGGCCTCGTCCTGGAAGCCCCAGCGGTACTCGATCCGCTGGATCCCGGAGTCGGCCGGGGGCGTCGCCGGCGAGCCGGGGAGCTTCACGTCGGTCTTGGCGTCGAGGAAGAACTTCAGCGCGGGCGTCAGGCCGGCGTCGGGCTGGGCGACGGCCGTCACCGTCTCGTGGCCGACGGCGCTCTCGACCTTGCCGTCGACGCTGGCGAGGCAGGCGTCGGCGTCGGACGGCCGGGCCAGGGCGATGCCGATGTCGCCCCCCTCGGCCCACCAGGCCCAACCCTCGTCGGCCGGCTTGCCGTCGCCGGGGGGGGGCACGATCACGACCGACCGCGTCCCCTTGCGCTCCAGGCGATGCTTGCTGGCCGGGTCCATGAACGAGACGACGAGCCGGCCGAGGAGGCTCTTCTCCTCCTTCGTGGCCGCCCCTCGGAGGATCAGGACGCCGCGGAAGCCCTTGGGGGCGGAGGGGTCGGCGTGGAACGCGGCGACGAACCCCTTGCGCGCCAGGTGCTTCACGATGGCCACGCCGTCGGCGCCGTTGATCTTGCGGTTCGGCAGCCAGGTCGAGGCGCGGTCCAGCAGCGAGACGCCGACCTGTTCGAGCATCGCGCCCAGCGAGGTGTCGTTGAGCATGCGATGCGCGGCGGTCTGGCGCCAGGCGTCGTCGTGGGCGTCGAGGCCGTCGAACTCGACGAACGCGATCAGCCTCTCCCGGGCGGCGAAAGCCGGGCCTGGCGGGGGCGCGGGCGCCGCGGCGGGGGCGTCGGCCGCCTCCTGGGCCGTCGCGACGGTCGGCGGGAGCGACCCGAGGAGCCCCGCGGCCGTCAGGGCCAGGGCGATCGGGCGGAGGGGGGCGATCGGGGATGCTGGCACGGGGCGATCCTCGTCAAGTGGCCGATGTGCGGGCGCGTGGCCGCGCCCCGGTCCCCCTCGCGGCCCTCGCCGACGGGCGCTCTCGGGACCGGATCAACCATCATCGTATGGCGGCCGCCCGCCCGCGCCAACAACCCGCCCGCAGAGCATCCTGAGCGGCCGGCCGCGCCCACGCCGAGCGACGGCAACATCGCGGGGACGCCCCGGGCTCGCCGAGTCCAACCCGTCGCGACTCCCCCCCGCAGTTGGCTTCGTTCGTCGTCGCGCGATCGCCGCGGTTTACGCGCAACACTCATGACATCATCACATTGAGTCGAAATCGAGTTGGCTTCGTTCGTCGTTTTCGAATCGATTTCTCGATCGTCCGCGACGGACGGCGGCGGCGATCTCGCGGACGGAGGACGGGGCTGGTTGGTCGAGGGCCGGGGCGTGGTCGCGCCCTGATCGAAGGCGGCGCGCGTGGCCTGGCGGCCTCGCTTGGCGTTTTACCGAATCCGAGATGTCAAGGAACGGGGCCACGATCACCCTTAAACAGTCCGCGGGGGGGATCGGGGATTTCATGTTCTCGATTATACTTTCGAGTTTGGAGTCCCGCGCGACGGCCTGGTTCGGCGAGGGCATGACCCTCGATCGCGAGAAAATGGCGGATCGAGATCGCGTCGACCTCGCGGCGACCCCATCGGCGGAGCGCTCTCGAATTTTCGGCGGCCGATCCGCTACAATCGCCGCCTTTGGATCCCGCCCCTCCAGCCCGAGACCGCCCCCGTGAGCGAATCGCCGCGCGTCGCCGAGATCGTCCGCAAGACCAGCGAGACCGACATCCGCCTCTCCCTGGCGCTCGACGGCCAGGGCCGCTCGGACGTCGCCACCGGGATCGGCTTCCTCGACCACATGCTGACGGCGTTCGCCCGGCACTCGCTCATTGACCTGGCCGTCACCTGCCAGGGCGACCTGCACATCGACGACCACCACTCGACCGAGGACGTCGGCATCTGCCTGGGCATGGCGCTCGACAGGGCGCTGGGGGACAAGGCCGGCATCCGCCGCTACGGCCACTGCGTCCTGCCGATGGACGAAACCCTGGTCACCTGCGCCGTCGACCTGGGGGGCCGCCCCTACTGGGTCTGGAACGCGCCGATGCCCGCCCCTAAGATCGGCGGGTTCGACAGCGAGCTGGTCGCCGACTTCTGGCACGCCGTCGCCACCCACGGCCGGATGAACCTCCACGTCCTGCTCCACTACGGCCGGAACACCCACCACATCGCCGAGGCCATCTTCAAGGCGGCCGCCCGCGCCATCCGCGACGCCGTCGAGCACGACCCCCGCACCGACGCCGTCCCCTCGACCAAGGGGTCGATCTGATCTGATCCGATTCCGAACCAGCCCGAGCCCAAGACAACCGCAACGACGCCAGCGACGGAGGGAACCGTGAGCACGAGCGACGCGACGGCGGAGAGGCCGAGGAAGTCCGCGGCCGGGACCATCGTGAACCTGGCGCTGATCGCGCTGGCGTTCGGGCTGCTAGCCCTGGTGGTCCACCAGAACCGCGACAAGATCCGCGAGGTCATGGCCGGCAGGCCCGACTATCGCCTGCTGCTGGCCGGGATCGTCATCTTCCAGGTCAGCGTGATGCTGACGTTCGTCCGCTGGTACGCCCTGGTGCGGGTGATCGAGCCCCGGTTCGCGCTGCGGTCGACGTTCCTGCTGGGGTTCATCGGCTACGTCTTCAACCTGGTGATCCCCGGCGCGGTGGGGGGAGACCTCATCAAGGCGGCGTACCTGGTGCGGATGCGGATCCGCAAGACGCAGGCCGTGGCGTCGATGGTCATCGACCGGATCATGGGGCTGCTCGGGCTGTTCGTGCTGGCGTCGGTCGCCGGGGTCGTCGCGTGGGGGATGGCGACGCCCGTGGTGCAACGGCTGATCGTCGCGGCGTGGATCGCCACGGCCGCGGGGTTCGTGCTGCTGGCCTGCGTCTTCGGCCGGGTCTTCACGCGGGTCTTCGGCTTCAATCCGGCCCCGCACTCCAAGCTGGGGACCGTCACGGCCGAGCTGAACGCCATGGCGACGACGTACCGATCGCGGCTGGACGTGGTGGCGCTGTCGCTGGGGCTGTCGATCCTGGGGCACTCGCTGAACGTCTTCGCGTTCTACCTGATGGGGAGGATGCTGTTCCCCGCCATGGCGACCACGCTGGGCCAGCACTTCCTGATGGGCCCGCTCACCCTGTTCACGATGGCCGTGCCGCTGCCGTTCGGGGCTCTCGGGCTGAGCGAGGGCGTCGCCGACCAACTCCTGGGGCTCGTCGGGCACCCGAGCGGGGCGCTGGCGATGATGGCGTTCCGCATCCTGATGTTCTGCTGCGGCCTCACCGGCGCGATCGTCTACCTCGCCAACCTGCGCGAGGCGCGGGGCCTGACCGCCGCCGCCCAGGAGATCGAGCAGGAGCTGATCGAGGGCGAGATCGCCGACGAGGCCCCGGCGACGGCGTAGCTTCCGGGCAGGCTCGGCCGCCCGTCGATCGTCGCTGGCCCGAGGCGTGGCTTGCCGTTAGGCTATGCCACGCGGGGCCCCCGGGCAGGGCCCGCCCCGCCGCGCCGCCGCGGCGGCGGCCCGCGCGTCGACGGTCGCAGAGGAGGAATGCATGAAGAGCCTGATCTGCGGCGCTGGCATGGCCGCGCTGGTGCTTGCCCTCGCCGCTGTCGCCCCGACGAACGCCTCGGCCGACGATCCGGCCGACGTTGGCACCATCATGACGAAGCTGTTCGCGGGCAAGAACTCCCCGAACAACGCGCTCAAGGCCGCGGCCAAGAGCGACTCGCCCGACTGGGCCAAGGTCAAGGAGGCGTCCGAGGTCTTCTCGAAGTTCGCCCCCGACCTCGCCCGGAACGAGCCCCCCCAGGGAGACAAGGATTCGTGGGAGCGGCTCGCGAAGGCGCTGGCCGACCACGCCGCCGCGCTCAGGGACGTGGCCGACAAGCAGGACGCCGACCAGCTCAAGGCGACGGTGAAGGCCCTTGGATCCTCGTGCAAGGCCTGCCACGACGTCCACCGGCCCGAGTGAGCCCCCCATGACCCCCCCCGTCGCCGCCCGACGCCGCGCGGCGACGGCCCCCCCGACCCTCGCGGACGACCCACGATGCAGCACCCGTTGATCTCCCTGAAGGCCGCGAGCTTCACCGACAGCGTCATCCGGGGCATGTCGATCGAGGCCCGCCGCCACGGCGCCGTCAACCTGGCCCAGGGGATGCCGGACTTCCCCGCCCCCCAGGTCCTGAAGGACGCCGCCTGCCGCGCCATCCAGGACGACGTGAACCAATACGCGATCACCTGGGGCGCCCACGAGCTTCGCCACGCCATCGCCGAGCACGCCGCCTGGCACCTCAAGCTGGACGTCGACCCGGAGCGGGAGATCACGGTCACCTGCGGCAGCACCGAGGCCATGCTCGTGGCGCTGCTGTCGATCATCAACCCGGGCGACGAGGTCATCCTCTCGCAGCCGTTCTACGAGAACTACTGGCCCGACTGCATGCTCGCCGGGGCCACCCCCCGGTTCGTCCCGGTCCGCCCCCCCGACTGGAAGTTCGACCCCGACGAGCTGGCCGCCGCGTTCAACGACAAGACCAAGGCGATCGTCCTCTGCAACCCCACGAACCCCACCGGCGCGGTCTTCACGCGCGAGGAGCTGGAGACCATCGCGGCGCTCTGCCGCAAGTGGGACGTGATCGCGATCACCGACGAGATCTATGAGCACATCCTGTTCGACGGCCGCGAGCACGTCGCGCTCGCCGCGCTCGACGGCATGCAGGAGCGCTCGGTGACGGTGAGCGGGATGTCGAAGACGTACGCCGTGACCGGCTGGCGCGTCGGCACGATCCTGGCCCCGCCGGAGATGACCCGGGCGTTCCGCCAGGTCCACGACTTCGTCTCCATCGGCGCGGCGGCCCCGCTCCAGGAGGCCGGCGCGGTGGCGTATCGGCTCCCCCGCTCGTACTACGACGAGCTGGCCGCCGGCTACCAGGCCCGCCGCGACCGCTTCTGCAAGTCGCTCTGGGAGGTCGGCTTCGAGTTCGAGGCGCCGCAGGGGGCGTACTACGTCATGGCCGGCATCGGCGCGTTCGCCGCCGGCGACGACGTCGCCTTCGCCGGCAAGCTGGTCCGCGAGATCGGCGTGGCCGTGGTCCCCGGCTCCAGCTTCTTCCGCGACAAGGAACTCGGCCGCCCCTACGTCCGCTTCTGCTTCTGCAAGAAGGACGAGACGCTCGACGAGGCCGCCCGGCGGCTGAGGGCGTTGCGGGTCATCGTTTAAGGGACTCCAGCAGGCCTCATGGAATTGCCCTGGCTGACGTGGGGTTAGACTCAAGAAGTGGGGTTTCGGGAAGATTTAGTGTTTGTAAGTTGCTGCGTACGATGCGGTATCAATCGGCTACTTCAACGATAACTCGTCATGCATGCGCAAGTCTTGCTGCATAGTCTTAGAGGCCCTCTCAAAGTTGACTCTGAGCGGCTGATTCAAGCCACCGGCGACCAAGTTTGAGAGGGCATCTTAGGGCGGGAACGCGTCCCAGGCAGCCATAGGGGAGAGCCAGTGTTTAAGGGATTCCGGCTACGTGACGCCTTGTTTTGGATCTTGAGTTTGATTGGCTTGCTGACAGTGTTTCAGTACTCGTCGTACGCGTATGTGCATGTCCTGGGCATGCTTTCTGGGTGGCCTGGGCGATTATTGATGTCTGTTTTGATTTTCATGGTTGCCGTTGTGTTGTTTTGCGTTCGAGAGGCCGATCGGCTCCGGTATGCATTGCTGGAATTGACGTTCGCTTTACTCTCGATCTGGTATTCCGTTTCGACTTTGACGAGCGATCCCAGGCAGTGGCCAGTGGCAGTCGGGGCAATGTATCTAATTGTCCGTAGTCTGGATAATTTGAAAGAAGGACATAAGCGACGACTTGTCGAGTGGCGCCGCAAGGGGATGAACAGCACGCCGAGAGAGCGGAAGGCGTTTCTGGCCGCGGTGTTCCACGGGGTACGGTTCAACGGGAGGGTTGCGATTATGGCTGCCAAAAGGCTGGGCAAGACCCAGCAGGAGGTATACGACGAGCTCGCGTCAAGCATGCCGGCCTTCGCCACCAAGCAGGCCAAGGAGACTAACTACGATACCGCGCAGACACAGTTGTATGTCGATGCCCACCGCAAGGCTTATGAGTCACTAGCCGAGGAGTTCGGCCTCAGCTCGGACTCCACGACCAACTTGCGACACCCTCCGACATAACCCTCGATTACGATGGCGTTGTGATTCAGCATGTGAACGTGGCTCCTAGCGCTCAGGGTCATCGTCTAACCGCCCGGCTTCGAAATGACGCGGCCCCGGGGGATGCCCGGGGCGGGTCGGGAGGACGATCGATCGGGCGGGCCGGCGATCAGGCGCGGGCCTTCATCCGGCGGCGGGCGAAGGCCAGGGCCGAGGCGACGCCGATGCCCATCATGGCGATCGAGGTGGGCTCGGGGACGGCGCCGGCGATGTCGCGGAGGGGGGTCGTGGCGAAGCCCGCGGTCGCGGTGGCGATGCCGGTGGTCTTGTCGATGGTGTACCACTGGCCGGTGCTGGCGCTGTGGCCCAGCAGCGTGGAGCCCACGAAGGCGATCTGGTAGAGCGTCGACGTGGTCGTGATCCGGTTCCAGGTGGTCGAGCTGGAGAGATCCAGCGAGAAGAAGCCCGCGTTCGTCGAGCCGTACATGACGCCCTGGGCGTCGAAGGCGATGTCCCCGAAGCCGAGATTCACGGTGTTGCCGGTGATGTCGGCGATCTTGGCGGCGACCCCGGTGTTGCCCGTGAGCGTCACCCGGTAGAGGTCGTCCGTCCCCTCGCGGATGTACCAGTAGGCCCCGTTGTGGAAGGTGGCGTTGGAGGATTCGCCGGCCAGGATCAGGTCGTTCACGCCGCCGCTGTTCTTGATCGTCGTGACGGCGTTGGTGGAGAGGTCCAGGGAGTAGAGGTCGCCGCCCGTCGAGGGCTGGCGGAATAGCAGCCGGCCGCCGGCCAGGTCGAGGGCCACGCCGTTGCCGGTGGTCGCGGCCGGGTTTGGGGTGTACAGCACGTTCTCGGCGTGCGGGGCCGTCGTGTCCACCTGGAGGATCCGGCCGCTGTTGTCGATCCCGTAGACGGTGCCGGCCGAGGCCGCGCCGCCGCCGATCCCGAACGCCGCGGCCATGGCCAGGCCCATCATCGTGCGTCGCATCATACTGGTTCGTCCCTCTCGCGAGTTCCAGGCTTCCCGATCGTCCTTCGGTCGTCGAGTCGTGGAGGCGGCCCGACGCCTGCCCCACGAACAGGGGTGACGATAGCTCCCTCGCCGTTGGGGTTGAATGATTGGTTGGGGTTTATCACCCCGCGTTGACCCGCGTGAACGCGCGGCGGCCCGCCGGCGAGGCCGGCCGGGGATTGACAGGGGGATGGGGGGCGGTAGGATTGAGGTGCAGACTTGAGCCCGCCCCGCGTCGTCCCTGTCGAGACGCAATGGCCCATGGTCGGCGCCGAACTGTCGGCCCCCATCAACGCGACGGCGTCCCGTGTGCGAACATCCCCCGGCCCCCCGCCTCGCTCGGGCCGCGCCACCGCCCCCCTCCCCCGGGGAGGCCCAAGCCTATCCCCCCCAGCGACGGGTGAGGCGCGATGATCGGCTTCCGAGAACTGATGTTGATCGCGATGGTCGTCGTGGCGCTCTACGGGCGTTCCGGCGTCCTCAAGAGCGATCGCGCCCGCACGGTCATGCCCTGGATCAGCCCCGTGCGGCGGCACCCCCGGCGCGCCCAGCCCGCGAAGCCGGCCCGGCGCGTCTTCGGCGCGTCGATGACGCGCGGGGGTCGCCTGTTCTGGGGGCTGACGCTGATCGCCTCCGCGGCCGTCGTGGCGTGGATCGTCACCCGCACCATGATCGCCTCCGGCTCGACGCCCTGACCTGACTTGAGCCGAGCCGAGCCACCCCACTCCGAATCGACCCGACAGACCCGACCCGAACGACCGAGGATCCCGCCATGCCTTTCGCCTTCCTGCCCAACCTCGGGACCACCGAGCTGCTCGTCGTGGCGTTCGTCTCGCTGCTGATGTTCGGCAACCGCCTCCCCAGCGTGATGCGCTCGCTCGGCAAGAGCGTCACCGAGTTCAAGAAGGGGGTCGCCGGCATCGAGGACGAGCTGGACGAGGCCGTCAACGCGGCCGACAAGAAGATCACCCCCCCCACCGCCTGACCGACCGGACCGCGACCGCTCGCGAGTCGAATCGAATCGAGGAGCCAGCCGCATGCTGCCGAATCTCGGGCCGATGGAGATGATGATCGTGATGGGGCTGGCCGTCTTGCTGTTCGGCAAGCGACTCCCCGAGGTGGGCCGGTCCCTGGGCAAGGGGATCGTCGAGTTCAAGAAGGGGCTGAACGAGGTCACCAGCGGCCTCGACGACGCTTCCTCGTCGATCTCCAGCTACACCTCGCCCTATCAGGCCCCGAAGCCGACAATGAGCTACGAGGGCTCGCGCCCCGCGACCCCGGCCGCCGACGAGGCGGTCCCGAAGTTCGAGGTGCCGGGGGCGGCCTCGACCACCGCGACGGCGGAATCCACCCCCTCGGCCCCGGCCTGATCGACCCAAGCCGATGCCGTCGCTCCTCACGCCGTCCCCGGGCCCCGTCGCGGGCCCGCCCGACTATCGCGGCCCGACGGCGGTTTCGACCTTCGAGATCGCCGGCCGCCCCCTCCGCGTGGTCCGCCCCGTCGAGCCCGACCGCCTGCTGGACGACCCGGCCGTCCACGCCCGCAACCGGGACGACGACTACATGCCCTACTGGGCCTACCTCTGGCCCGGCTCGCTCATGCTCGCCGAGGCCATCTCCACGCGCTGGGGCGAGGCCGGCTCGCGCGACGACGAGGTCCTGGAGCTGGGCTGCGGCCTGGGCCTGGGGGGCCTCGCCGCGCTGGCGCTGGGCTTCCGCGTCCGGTTCAGCGACTACGACCCCGCGGCCTTCTCCCTCGTGAGGCGCAGCGTCGCCGAGAACGGGCTGCCGGAGGATCGCGCCACCTACCTTTCGCTCGACTGGCGCGAGCCCCCCGCGCTGACGTTCCCCCGGATCATCGCGTCCGACGTCCTCTATGAGAGGCAGCTCGTCCCGCTGGTCGCCGAGGTGCTGGCCCGCCTGCTCTCCCCCGGCGGCGAGGCGATCCTGTCCACCCCCTATCGCGCCTCGGCCGAGTATCTCCCCGCCGAACTCGCGGCTCGTGGGCTCGCCTGCGACGCCGAGCCGACCGCGACCGTCGACGAGTCCGGCCAGCGTCGGCCTGGGACGATCTTCCGGGCCCGATGGCGCGACCGCTGAGAGATCCCCTCAAGGCGTCGGGTGAACCCGACGATGTTCCGAAATGGCGCGACGGCGCGCCCGAGTGGACCATCACCGCCGCCGACGAGGGATCGCGCGATGAGCATGGACGACTACAACCGAGGCTACCAGAGCGGCTGGTCGGGGGTCGCGACCGGGCCGCCGCGATCGGCCGTCGAGATGGTCGGGCGCTGGAACGCCGAATCCGACCGCCAACGCATGACGCGGGTCCACTCCTCGGCGCCGGCCGGCTCCGACTCCGTGGACGTCGGCGTCAACGGGCTCCTGGTGCTGGCCGCGATCTGCGGCGCGGCGATCGGGTGGCTCATTCAGAAGTCGCTCGTCGGCGGGGTGATCGGCGCGACGGCCGCGGTGCTGGGGTCGATCGCCCTGGCATGGTGCCTGATCTGGACCTGCCGCGTCGTGGCCTGGGTCTTCCGGCCGATCCCCGCGACGAGGGTCGCGATCCTGGGAGCGGTCGGGGCGGTCGGCCTACAATGGGCCCTCGGCCTGATGCTCGGCCGGATCGCGTTCATGAGCCCCATCTACGTGGCGATCCACGGGGCGCTGGGGCTCCTGCTGGCCGCGGGGACCGTCCGGGTCGCCGTCGCGCCGTTCCGGGCGCTCGCGCGGCGGGCCTGAGCGTCCTCCCCGACCGACCGGGCCGTCGATCAGGGGGCCCGCGCCAGCCGCACGATCGCGACCCGGTCGAACGGCGCATCCCGGAGATCCCAGGAGCGCCCGACCAACGCCGAAAGCCGTTCCCGCGCCGTCGCGCGGCCGGGGGCCGAGACGTCGACCAACTCCCGATCGAAGGAGACGATCTTGCGCGCCCGGGAGACGAGGCTGCCGCTGTTGAAGTCGGACTCGAAGCGGCGCCGGATCACGGCGACGCCGGCCGGCGAGGTCTCGGCCCGGTCTCCGGGCTCATCGCCGTGATCGCGCCGCGCGCGGACGGTCGCGGAGGCCACGGGCGCCGACGTGTCGGCGTCGAGGACCCGGAATCGCAGCGTGACTTCCGCGGACCCGCTCCCTCGCGCCTCGCTTAAAAGAGGGAGCACGGCCCAGAGGCAAGCGACCAGGGCCGGCGGGAGCAGGATGAACCAGGGGGGACGCCTCGACGTCCCCAGCAATTCCTCCGGAGCCCCGTCGACGCGATCGCGGTCGATCATGGGAGCGACTCCCGGCGACCCCGGCTCACCCGCGATTGGAACGCGCGGTCCCGATGATCTCGCCGACGGTTGGGATGCCCGCGTCGTGGAGATGACGGATCATGCCGTCGAGCACGTCCTCGGCGGCGCGGGGGTTGTAGAAGGTGGCGGTGCCGACCTGGACGGCCGAGGCGCCGGCGACCAGGAATTCCATGGCGTCGTCGGCGTCGGCGATGCCCCCCACGGCCACGATCGGCAGGCCGGGCAGCGCGCGGGCGACGTCCCAGACGATCCGCAGGGCGATGGGCTTGATGGCCGGGCCGCTGAGGCCGCCGACGTCGTTGGCCAGGATCGGCCGGCGGCGGCGCCAGTCGATCGCCATGCCGCGCACGGTGTTGATGAGCGTGACGGCGTCGGCCCCGGCCTCGGCCGCGGCGGCGGCGATGGGGACGATGTCGGTGACGTTGGGCGTCAGCTTGGCGAGGATCGGCAGCGGGCAGGCGGCGCGGACCCGGCCGACCAGCCGCCCCACCGCCGCGGCGTCGACGCCCAGGTCGAGCCCGTGGCTGACGTTCGGGCAGGAGACGTTCAGCTCGACCGCCGCCACCCCGGGCTCGCCGCCGATCTCCTCGGCCATGGCGACGAACTGGTCCTCGTCCTCGCCGGCGATGTTGGCGATCACCGCCGTGCCGATCGTCCGCAGGTAGGGCAGATGATGCTCGCGGAAGTGGTCGATGCCGTCGTTGTCCAGCCCGATCGCGTTGAGCATCCCCGCGCGGGTCTCCGCCGTCCGGGGCGTCGGGTTGCCCGCGCGCGGGCGCTGGGTCACCGTCTTGGGGACCACGCCCCCCAGGCGTTCCAGCCGCACGAAGCCCGCCATCTCGCGGACGTATCCGAACGTCCCGGACGCCGTCAGGACCGGGTTCCGCAACGTCAGGCGTCCCAGGTTCACGCTCAGATCGACCACCGCGGGCAACTCCTCTCGACGAACCTTGCCGACGCGACCGGTGGCGCCGACGGCGACCGTCGCGGGGCATCTCCATCATCGCCATTTCGTGCCTTCCACGCCATGGCATGTGGCCCGGAGGCCCTAAACATGCACGCCGACATGAAAAGTGCGGGGTGGTCGAACTTTTCGCTCGCCGAATGACCTATGGATTGCTACATTCGTCAACGAGCCCCTCGAAGCCGAGGGGCCTTTCGCCCGTCATCCATCGCATCGAACGGCCTCTCTCGGCAACGCATTCAGGAGCCTCCGTCCCATGCTCAGGACTTCGAAGGCGCGCGCGTTCACGTTGATCGAGCTGCTGGTGGTCATCGCGATCATCGCGGTGCTCATCGCCCTCCTCCTGCCGGCGGTCCAGGCGGCGCGCGAGGCGGCGCGACGGGCCCAGTGCACGAACAACCTGAAGCAACTCGGGTTGGCGATGCACAATTACCATTCGACCGAGAACAGCTTCCCGACCGGCGCGATCCGCGGGCAGGGGATCACCCTGGTCCCCGGCGCCTCGGCCTGCGGGTCGAACATCTTCAGCAATTGCCAGAACACCCCCTGGTTCTGCCTGATGCTGCCGTACATCGAGCAGGGGACGCTGGCCAACTCGTACAACTACCAGATCGGCGCCGAGGGCCCGGTCGCCCCCCTGCCGATGGGGTTCGCGATCAACAGCACGGTGGCCGGCACCAAGATGAGCACGTTCCAGTGCCCCAGCGACCGCGTGAACGTGTTCTCGATCACGCGGGACTACGTGGGGGGCGCCCTGAGCCATTTCCGGTTCACGAAGGGGAATTACGGCGTGAACTGGGGCAACCTGTCGTGGGGCCAGCAGTCGGCCAACTACGTCGGGACGCCGATCGACCCGATCACGGGGGTCGCCCCGCTGTACCAGGCGGGGGCGTTCGGCTTCGCCACCATCGGCGTCGCGGGCGTGACCGACGGGACGAGCAACACGGTCTTCGTGGCCGAGGTCCTGCAGGGCGCGGAGAACGACGTCCGGGGGATGATGTGGTCGACCATCCCGGGGGGCGCGGCGTATGAGTCGCGCATGGCGCCGAACAGCCCGGTCGACTACTACCGCGCCGGCTTCACCGGGGACATCCTCCAGGCCGGCTTCTGCGTGCCCGAGCCCGCCCAGGGCCTCCCCTGCCAGCCGCTGGGCTCCGACCGGGGCTCGTTCGCCGGCTCCCGCAGCCGCCACGCCGGCGGGGTCAACGCCCTGATGGGCGACGGCTCGGCGCGGTTCGTGAAGAACAGCGTCAACATGCCGACCTGGATGGGCCTGCACACCGTCGCCGGCGGCGAGGTCATCAGCGCCGACGCCTTCTGATCCATCCGGCCTCGCATCGTGACGCGACGACCGCGTCGGGCGTCGGCGCCCGGCCTCAGTGCCAGGTGCCGGCGTCCGGGTTGGCGACCCAGGCCATGATGGTCTGGGGGATGGATTCCAGGGGGACGACGTACTTCGCCGCCCCCCGTCGGATCGCCTCGCGGGGCATGCCGAAGACGACGCAGGAGGCCTCGTTCTGGGCGATGGTCAGGGCCCCGGCCTCGCGCATCTCCAGCAGGCCGCCGGCGCCGTCGTCCCCCATCCCGGTCATGATGACCCCCGCGGCGGCGGGGCCGGCCGCCTGGGCGGCCGAGCGGAACAGGACCTCCACGCTGGGGCGGTGGAGGCAGACCGGCGGCCCTTCTTGAAGCTCCACGCGGTAGCCCGCGCCGTGCCTCCGCACGAGCCCGTGCGAGGTCCCCCCCGGGATCACCAGCACCCTGCCGCGGCGCACCGGCTCGTGGTGGCGGGCCTCGGAGACCTCCACCTTGATCCGCGAGTCGTTGTTCAGCCGCTCGGCGAACGCCGCGGTGAACTCGGCCGGCATGTGCTGGACGACCACCATGCCGGGGGAGTCGGCCGGGAACCCGGCGAGCATCGCCTGGATCGCCTGGACGCCTCCGGTGCTGACCCCCACGACGACGAGGGGATCGCCCGTCACGCCGCGGGGCGCGTGGGGCGCGTGCGGCAGCACCACGTCGGCCGAGTGGCGGGGGTCGCCGGCGCGGGGACGGTCCTCGCGCAGGGGGAGCTTCCCGGCGCGGGCCGCGTTACGGATGCTCTCCAGCAGGCCGGCCGACCATTCCGGCAACCGGGAGGCGTCGAGCCAGTTGGGCTTGGCGATGACCTCGATCGCCCCCATCTCCAGCGCCGTGACGGCGCGGTCGGGGATGGAGGTGCAGAGCACCACGGGCATCGGGTGCTGCTTCATGAGCTTGCGGAGGAACGTCAGGCCGTCCATCCGGGGCATCTCGACGTCCAGGACGATCACGCCGGGGACCGAGCGGCTCAGCAGCGCGACCGCCTCGTAGGGGTCGGCCGCGAGGGTGACGCGGAAGCGGTGGTCGGACTCGATGATCGACTTGAGCCGCTGGCGGATCACGGCGCTGTCGTCCACGACCATCACCTCGATCGCCGAGTGGTGGGCGGGAGGGGCCGGCGGGGCGGGGCGGTCGCGAAGGGCCATGGCCGGTCAGTCCTCCTTCTGGAAGATCGAGGGGGAGTGCTTGCGGAACATCGGCGGGACGGACGGGAGGATCTCCCCGTTGCCCATCACCAGCCAGCCGCCCGGGCGGATGTGCTGGGCCAGCCGGTTGAGCAGCACCTGGCGCTCCTCGTCCGAGAAGTAGATGGAGACGTTGCGGCAGAAGACCATGTGGAAATCGGTCGGGACGGGCCAGGGCGCGGCGCGAAGGTCGATGTGGCGGAACTTCACCAGGTCCCGGATCTCCGGGACGATGCGGAACGAGCCCTCGCGGGGGCCGCGGCCCAGGAGGAAGAACCGCCGCAGCCGCGCCTGGGAGACCCCCTGGACGTCGCGGGCGTTGTAGATGGCGCCGGCGGCGACCTTGAGCATCTCCAGCGAGAGGTCGCTCCCCCAGACGTCCATCCGGGAGAGGGCGTGGGGCGGCAGGGCCTCGGCCAGGCTCATGGCCATGCTGTAGGGCTCCTGGCCGGAGGAGCAGCCGGCCGACCAGAGCCGGATCGGGGAGGTCGGCTGCTCGCGCAGCCAGGCGGAGACGCGCTCCACCATGAAGGTGAAGTGGGCCGGCTCGCGGAAGAACGACGTGTGGTTGACGGTCGACAGGTCGACGAGGAGCTGGGCGCCCCAGCCGGCCGGGTCGGGGCGGAGGGCCTGCTCGAAGAACTGGGTGAAGCTGGCCAGCCCCCGGGCCTGGAGGCGCGAGCGCAGCCGGGCCTGGAGCAGGCCCATGCGGTGGGGCTCCAGGGTGATCCCGATCTGGTGCCTCAGGAAGCCGACGACGCAGCCGAAGTCCTTCTCGGACCACGCGTCGGGTTCGCCCGGGGGCGAGGGTGGCAGCAGGCCCGACGACGCCACGTTAGACTCCCTCGCCGTTGATCGAAGCCAGGACCGAGAACACGCGGTCCACGTCGAGTACGAGCAGGAACGCGTCCTGGTGACGGATCAGCCCCCGGACGAACGGGGTGGTCTTCCCCAGCCCGAGCTGGGGCGCCGGCTGGACCTGCTCGGGCGAGAACTCCAGGACGTCGGAGACCCGATCGACGAGCAGGCCGGTCACCTCGGAATCGTTCCCCTCCTCCGCCTCCACGATCAGGACGCTCGGCGCCCGCGCCGGCTTGGGGTCCTCCGGGAGCCCGAACGGGATCCTCAGATCATACACCGGGACGACGTGCCCGCGAAGGTTGATCACCCCCAGCAGGCTCCGCGACGCGCCGGGGACCTCGGTGATGGCCAGCACGTCGAGCACCTCCTGGACGCGCAAGACCTCCAGCGCGTAGGCCTCGCCCCCCAGTCGGAAGACGACGTAGGACCGGGCGCCGTCGCGTTCGCGGTCGTTTTCGGGGGTCATCTCGGGCATCGACGGGGGCCTCCCGGGGCGCTCGGTCGGGTCGGTCGCCCGCTCACGAGAAGCGCTCGAAGTTGTCGTCGTCGTCGAGGTTCACCACCACCCCGCCGCGGGGCGCGGGGGGCGGCCCGCCGCCGTGGGGAGGCGCGTGGCCGGCGGTCGACGCGGGGGGGGCCGGGAGGGGGCCGCCGCCCCCCCCGCCGCGGGGGCCGGGGCCGTTGGCCGGCCGGTGGTGGTGGTCGTCGCCGACGTGGGACGCGGGATGGTGGTGGGTCGGCCGGTACGCCGTCTTCGGCGCCGGGCGGGCCGGCCCGCGCCCGGCCTGCGCCCCGGCCCCGGCGAGCGCGTCGTCGTCGAGCCGGAAGAACTCGACGACCCGCTGGAGGTTCGACGACTGGAGCGCCAGGTCGTTGGAGGTCGCCGCCAGCTCGTGGCTGGCCGCCGCGTTCTGCGAGACCACGTCCTCGAGCTGCTTGACCCCGATGTTGATCTCGCGGATGGCGTTCATCTGCTCCTGGCTGGCCGCGGCGATCTCCGAGATCAGCTCGGAGGTGTCGCGGATCATGGGGACGGTGCGCTCCAGGAGCTGGCCGGCGTTCTCGGCCACGGCGACGCTCTTCTTGGCCAGGTCGCTGATCTGCTGCGCCGCGGCCTGGCTGCGCTCGGCCAGCTTCTTGACCTCGCCGGCTACCACCGCGAAGCCCCGGCCGTGCGGGCCGGCGCGGGCGGCCTCGATGGCCGCGTTGAGCGACAGCAGGTTGGTCTGATACGCGATGTCCTCGACGATGAGGATCTTCTGCGTGATCTCGCGCATCGCCGCGACGGTCTGGTGGACGGCCTCGCCGCCGCGGCCCGCCTGGGCGCTGGCCTCGTTGGCCGTGCGGGCGGTGTCGCGGGCGTGCTGGGCGTTGCGGGCGACCGAGCCGTCGACCGACTGGAGGCTGCTGCCGATCTCCTGGAGCGTCGCCGCCTGCTCGTGCGCCCCCTGCGCCAGCTGCTGGGCCGAGGAGTTCAGCTCGTTGCTCGCCGTGGAGACCGACCCGGTCATGTTGCGGATCTGGCCGACGACGTCCGACAGCTTCGCCACCACCGAGTCGGTCAGCCCGGCCAGCTCCCCCATCTCGTCGGACCGGGAGATGCCGGTCCGGGTGTGGAGGTGCCCCTCGTGCAGGTCCTCGGTGACGTTGATGATGCGCAGCAGCGGCCGGATGAACGAGCGGCCGAACAGCCAGCCCAGGAGGATCGACAGGACGACGATCGCCGCCAGCACCGTGATGATGTTGCGCTGGGCGTCGTAGATGGTCTCGTAGGCGTTGACCTGGGGGATCGCGATCAGCACCGCGTAGCCGTGCTTCAGGTCGGCCCTCGGCGGCGTGGCCAGGCGGATCCAGGCGTAGCCGACGATCTCCGGGCCGAGGTCCGAGCCCGCCACGGCCGGGAGGGGGGCGAACCCCTCGGCGTTCTGCGACGCCATGGCCACGCCGTGGTATCGCCCCTCCAGCGTCTCGTCCTTCGAGTCGAACGACCCGGCCGGGCCGCGCGTCCTCAGCAGCACCTTGTCCTGGGGGTCGACGATCATCACCTGCGCGTTGACCAGCTCGAACCGGGTGATGACGTCGCTGATGGCGGTCTCGATGGCCCGCCGCGACTGGTCGTCGAGGTTCCATTCCGGCAGCGCCAGGCCGGGCTCGTCGGCGTCGGCCTGCGGCCTGGTCTTCTGGTGGGTCAGCGCGATGGTGTGGATCTTGTCGGCGATCGCCCCGGCGGCGGTGCGGATGATGAGGTCTTGCTTCTTCTTGAACTGGTGGTCGGCCACGTAGGCGGTCGCCGCGACCAGCCCCGCGGGGATCAGGCCGAAGGCCACCAGCGCCAGCGTGACTTTCTTCCGCAGGGTCAATCTCATCGGACGTTCTCCACCCTCACGCCGGCGGAAGGCTTGTTACGCGAAGTGTACTCGGCGGCGCTCGATTCCGACACCAGCGCCGCGAGGTCCAGGATCAGCGAGACCGACCCGTCGCCCAAAATCGTCGCGCCGGAGAACCGGCCCAGGCCGTGCAGCCCCTCGCCCAGCGACTGGATCACCGCCTGGACCCGCCCGTTGAGCCGGTCGACCGCCACGCCCACGCGGCGGCCGGAGTGCCGCGTCAGCAGCAGCTCCTGCCGCGCCGGCGGATCGCCGTCGATCCCGAAGAGCCGCCGCAGGGAGACCGTCGGCACCAACTCCCCGCGCACCGCCACGCACGGCCGGTCCGACGAGAGCGCCTGCCGCACCCCCCCCAGCGCCACGCATTCCTCGACCTGGGCCAGCGGCACGACGTATCGGCCGCCGCCGGTCTCGATCAGCAGCCCGTCGATCAGCGCCAGGGTCAGCGGCAGGCGGAACGTGAACGAGGTCCCCTGCCCCGGCGTGCTCTCCACCGCCACGCTCCCGCGGAGGGCCCGCACGGAGTCGCGCACCACGTCCAGCCCCACGCCCCGGCCCGACATGTCGCTGACCTGGTCGCGGGTCGAGAACCCCGGCTCGAAGATCAGGCCGACCACGCGGGGGTCGTCGGCCGGCGTCCCGGGGGCGATCAGCCCGCGCTCGACCCCCTTCCTGGCGATCCGGTCGCGGTCCAGGCCGCGGCCGTCGTCCTCGATCTTGATCGCGACGCGGTCCCCCTCGTGGCCGGCCGTCAGCGTGATCCGGCCCACCCGCGGCTTCCCCGCGGCGATCCGCTCCTCCGGCGTCTCCAGCGCGTGGTCGACGGCGTTGCGGATCAGGTGGATCATCGGGTCGCTCAGCCGCTCGACGATCGTGCGGTCGAGGCGGGTCTCCTGGCCGACGATCCGCAGCTCGATCTCCTTGCCGGTGCGGTCGCTCTGGTCGCGGACGAACCGGGGGAACCGCGAGAACAGCTCGTCGACCGGCACCATGCGCAGGTCGAGCGTGGTGTCGCGGATCTCGCGGCTGACCCTCAGCAGGGATTCCAGCGCGGGGGCCCAGGGGGACGCGCTCCGGACCTCGCGGAGGCCCTGGAGGTTGTCGGAGATGACGGCCAGCTCGCCGGCCAGGCCGACGAGGTCGTCGAGCTGCTGGGCGTCCACGCGGATCCGGCCGTGCGCCCGCGCCTGGGAGGGCCGGGCCGTCGGCTCCGCGGCGGCGGGCTGGGCCGGCCTCGGGGCGGCGGCGCCGTTGGCTTCCGGCGCGGGCGTCGGTTCCGCCGGGGCCGGCGCCGGCCGGGAGACGTCCGACGGCGGCGTGGCCACCGGCGTCCCCTTCGGGAGCTTCAGCAGCGGCGTCTCGACGGGTTCGAACGCCCCGTCCGCGAGCTCCCGCTCGACGGCGATCACGCCGTCCTCGGCGACGAACAGGAAGACGTCGTCCAGCCGGTCGGGCTCGGCGGAGGTCCGCAGCGAGCACGACCAGCTCAGGTAGTTCCGCTCTGGGTCGAAGTCCGCGAGGGTGGGGACGGCCTCGACGTCGGCCCGCACTTCCAGCTTCCCCAGCTCGCGCAGCTCGTCGAAGACCCCCAGCAGGTTGACCCCTCGCTTGAGGACGTCGGGACCGGGGGCGAACCGGATGCGATACAGGGTCTCGCCGGCGGGGGGCCCGGCGGGCTCCTTCGCGGGCATGGCCTTGCGCCCGCCGGACTTGCTCGCCTTCGGCTCCCCCTGGCCTTCCGCCTTGGGCTTGCGCGCCCGCCTGGGCTTCGCCGCCGGCCTGGCCTCGGCCGCGGGGGGCTCCGGTTCGGGGGGCGGAGGCTCGGCGGGAGTCTTAGTCTTGGGCGTGAGCGCGGGCTCGGGGGCGCCGGGGGCCGGGGGGGCGGCCGGCGCGGGGCCGCCGGAGGTCGGCGCGGGGATCGGGCCGGGCTCGGGGGCGGGCTTCGGCGCGGGGGGGGGCGTCGGGGGGTCGTCGGGGGGCCTCGGGCCCTTCCCCGTGGAGGCCAGCAGCGCGGCGAGCCTCTGGCTCAGGTGGCCGGAGCCGGGGATGGGGGCGCCGGCGGCCTCCCCCTCGACCATCGCGGCGAGGTGGTCGCGCGATTCCAGCAGGGTCGTGATGATGTCCGAGTCGACGGCCAGCCCGCCGGTCCGGATCTTCTCCAGGACGGCCTCGATGCCGTGGGTGAACTCGGCGATCGCCCCCAGGCCGACCATCGCCGCGGCCCCCTTCAGGCTGTGCGCGGCGCGGAAGGTCTTGTCGAGGTGCGCGCGGTCGCCTTGCCGGCGCTCCAGCTCCATCAGCCCTTCCTCGAGGCTGATCAGAAGCTCGCGGGCTTCCTCGTAGAACATCTCGCGAAATCGGTCGTCCGCGCTTCCCAAGGCCTGGTCGCTTCCCGAGGTTGGCGGACGCCGCGCGTGCGGGCGTCCATGGTGCGTCCTGGGTCCGGATGGCCGACGGCTCCTTCGCCGGCCGTCGCCGCTTCGCCGACCGCTCCAGCTTCCGCGATCGTCCCTAGATTAGAATTGTAAGCGCGCGGCCCCCCGTTCGCCTCCCCATGGGGACGAATCCCGAGGGCCCGAGACGGATCGCCCTGGTAATGTACCCGACGAAGGGGCCGGCCGACGGCCCCGGCGCGGGGAAAAGGGGGCGGGCCGTCCCGCCCCGGTCGGTTATTCGGGCAGGACGCGCCTGACCCAGCGACGCAGGTGCTCGCCGTCGACCGGCTTGACCAGCCAGCCGGTGACGCCCTGGCGGCGCGACGGGTCGAACTCGCCGGGCTGCTTGCTGGAGAGGACCAGGACGGGGAGGAAGCGGTGGGTGGGCAGCTCGCGGACCGCCGCCAGCAGGCCCAGGCCGTCGAGGTTGGGCATCTCCAGGTCGGTCAGCAGGAGGTCGCAGCGGCCGTCCCGGAGGTATTCCAGCGCCACCTGGCCGTCGGCGACCGAGACGACCTTGAGGCCCATCCCGGCGAGCTGCTCGGCGACCCATCGGCGCACCGAGCCGCTGTCGTCGGCGTGGAGGACGATCTTGGTGGTGGTCTTCACGCCCGCTCCGGCCCGATGACGTGGGCCCCGTAGTCCCGTGGGTCGGTCCGCGGTGAGCGCCTGGGGGGAGTCCCAGTTCATGTCCGCCGCCTCTCTGCTCGGGCCGACGCGCCCCGGCACGCGGCGCCCGCCGCCGACGACCCGGGGCGGGGTCGCCATCGATTCCGGCCGGCCTCTCCGGACGGGGCGAGGCCGGCGTCATTCCGTCGCCGTCACCGACTCCAGCCATCCCGACAGCCCCGCGCGCTCGGCCGCCTCGACGCACGCCCGGGGCACCTTCGCCAGCGTCAGCCCGCGCCCCTCGGCATGGGCCGTCCGCACGCACGAGACCAGCAATTGCAGCCCCGCCAGGTCCCACCGGGTCGACTCGTCCAGCTCGACTCGCAGGTCGATCCCCTCGGAAAGCGCCTCGCGGAACGCCTCCCGGAGCCCGGCGACCTCGTAGATCGTCACCGGACCGTCGAGCCCGACCGTCTTGACCTCGCCAGGGTCCATGCCGAAGACCACGACCGTTCGGCCGCGCCCCTTTCGGTTGCTTCAACTATACCGACGTCACGATCCCAGGTCGAGGGAGTACGCACGCGCACGAGCGAAATGGCACCTTGCAGTATAGCACACGTCGCGCCGGCGCGCCCGGCGAGTTTCGCGAGATCGGCGCGGCGGAAGCGTCCCGGCCGACGCCTTGGAGAAACGCCCCCCTTCCACCGGGTGGGGAGGGGGGCATCGCGCCGGAACTCTTGTCGCGCCGTCGAAATCGGCGACATGCCATGCATATCCCCCCTTCTCCCCTCGTGGGAGAAGGTGCCCCGGAGGGGCGGATGAGGGGGGCGCGATGGGGGGCCGTCGGAGTGTCCTTTGTGGTGCGGGCGTCCCGCCTGCACGCGCGAGCCGGCACCGTGCGGGCGGGACGCCC